>JAXHTB010000174.1:0-7973 GCA_034190185.1 Spirochaetota bacterium
AAGGATTTCAATATATCATTTTGTAAGTAAAATAAGGTATAAAGGTTTTTCCTTAACAAGCTCTATGGTCCTTTATGCTTTTAAATAAGAATCATTATCCCTTTTTCTATTTATTAAATTCAGAATTATTATCTCTTTATAATTTTCATAATCTACTAAAATCAATTGATTATACTAACACAGTTTGAGTTGTAAGAAAAATGTATTATTTATTTTTATAAATATTGCTTGCTTTTCTATAGTAATATATTATTTTTATAGGATTCGCCTTTGATAATATATATCATTTGGCCCAGCATCATTACAACAATTATAAAGGAGGAATAATATGGGTGAATTTTTAGATCAAATTCCCGATAGTATCCAAAGTCATGTCAAAGATATTACAAAGAGTTCTGGACTTCCAGATAATGATGAGTCAGTTGAGATGATTGCACAGTCTTGGATTGAAAAGAAAAGTGTTTTTGAAGATAAGATAGCTGATATGAATATGGAGGAGCTAGACTCTTTTGATAAGGACGATGAAAGAGGCGCTATTGCTCTGACCTATTCTGGTTCTATAGTAAATATTGGTCCGCTTGTAGATGAAGTTAGAAATGTTGAATATACAAGTATTGGTTTAAGAAGCGATGTTCCTGATAGCGCTGACAATAATGCATCAAAGCTGGCTGGAGATGTTAAGATTGATGATAATATTGAGTTTGAGGTAGGGCCAGTTAAAAGTACATCCCCAATATTTAAAATTGCAGTTTGTAAAGGCGATTTAAGTGCGGAGGAGCAGGAGGAGACTTTAAAAGAGACTACTATTGCTTTAAGTGATGAGTTTGCTAAAATAAATAGTACTATAATTGTTACATAAAATTATTTC
Source organism: Spirochaetota bacterium (assembly GCA_034190185.1). GTDB lineage: Bacteria > Spirochaetota > UBA4802 > UBA4802 > JAFGDQ01 > JAXHTB01. Next base: position 869 of record JAXHTB010000174.1, read on the forward strand.
TAATAGTGCTGTCTTTGATTATTAAAAGGGCACTATAATTAATATCTCAAATTATTTTTCAATTAGTTATAAATTTGATTAACAATTAAGATTTAATACTATCTGTTTGACTATAAATAATTTATGTAATATTTATAAACCACCGCCAAGGGCGGTGGTAATTCAATATTGTCATATAGAAATTGAAATATGAACGATTTTGAAGATCCTCACTGGATATAGAGGGAGATAGTAAATCGGTTAATTGATGAAGCTGATATCTGGATTGTTGAAAGGAAAAGATTATTTAATATTGATTTTCCCTATATTTAGTTATTTGCCTTTCAAAAAAAGAATACAAGTAGTTAAGGCAAGCTCTCTACTTCCAGCGCTGCAAATTAGCTTATCTTACTGCTGCTATATTTCAATAGATTAAAGATAATTTATTGAAATTTTTTTAATATTCAGTACAATAATCCAATGATTGATCACTTTACAAAAATAGCTTTCCAAAATTTATGTCACACTTAAAAGATAATATCCAGTTATTGATAGAAATTCATATTGGTTTGGTTTAATATCTTATACCTATTAGTTTAATTTCTTGTAGATAATTGGGATAATTAGAGGGGACTAAAAGTGAAAATAGATGATCTAAGAAACAGGTTGATTGAAATTTATAATCGTAAAAAACCTCCCGAACCTGAGGATTTTTTTCTTGTTGTAAAAGAAGTAAATACAGTATTGGAAAGTGAAAACAACAGTATTAGACCGTACAATTCATCAGGTTTGCCTGGGGGGTTAGTATACCTTAACAAAACTATCCCTACTATTATAGTGCCGGATATTCATGCAAGAATGGATTTCTTTCTAAATATCGTACTTTTTGAAGATAATGGTGTCTCCAATCTGGAAAAGCTTGAACTGGATATGCTTCAGATATTATGTGTTGGTGATGGAGTGCATGCAGAAAGGCGAGCTGCTAAGAGATGGGCGGATGCATTTGATGAGTATAAAGGGGATTACTCTAAGCATAATAATATGGATGATGAGATGAGGGAAAGTTTTGGTTTAATGGAAATGGTAATGTTATTGAAGATATCATTCCCAGATAATTTTCACTTTTTAAAAGGGAATCATGAAAATATTTCTAATGAGGAGGGGAACGGAAATTATCCTTTTAGAAAATTTTCTTATGAAGGAGCTATGGTTGCTCATTATGTTAAAAAATTTTATGATGAAGATTTTTTTGATCAATATTATCTTTTTGAAAAAAATATCCCCCTCTTTGCGGTAGGCAACAATTTTTTGGTCTCACATGCTGAGCCATTGACATTTTTTTCAAGAGAATCTATTATTGAGTATAGAGATCATCCTGAAGTAACTGAGGGGCTTACATGGACAGCGAATGAAGCTGCAGAAGAAGGTAGTGTTGAGAAGATGATAGATTATTATATAAATAATCATATAGAAAGTGACCATGAACCTGTTAATGAGATCGATTTAGAGTATAGTAACAACGATCAAGAGCAAAATGATGATAGTGATAATGATGATAGTGATAATATAGAAAGTAATAATATTGACATTGATAATGAAAAAGAAGGTATAAAAAATATTTTTTATTTTGGAGGTCATAGACCTGTTTCTGAGTTGTATGACACAAGGGCAAATGGGAAATATATTCAGTTACATAATCCTGAGAAGTTTATTATTGCTTTAATTAAAAATGACAAAGAAATAAATCTAGATGAAGATATAATTGAACTTGATAATAGAATAGATGATATTATATCATAGTCCCCAAAAACAATAAAGATAAATTGAAGAAATTGATGAATGATAGTTTTATCTGATTTATGAACCATTGATGAAATTGAATAATCAGGTTAATATAATCTTAATTACACAAGGGAAAAAAGATGGGAACATTAGTTGGCAAATATGAGATTACATCAAAGATCGCTGAAGGTGGAATGGGCGCTGTATTTAAAGCAAAACATCCAACATTGAATAGAGATGTAATATTAAAAAAATTAACACTGAAACGAAGTTCCTCAATTACTGAAAGATTTAAAAGAGAAGCGCGACTTATGATCGATTTCAGTAACGACAATATTGTTCAGGTTTATGATCATTTTAAAGAAGGCAGTTCCTATTATATAGTAATGGAATATGTAGATGGAATTGATCTAGGTGATCTCATTAAGAAGAAAAGATATTTGTCCAATGAAATGGCGATGTTGATATTTAATGAAATATGTAAAGCGTTAAAATATGCTCATGACAAGAATGTAATTCATAGAGATATAAAACCTGATAATATCCTTATCTCTAAAGAAGGAGAAGTGAAATTAACCGATTTTGGCATAGCCACATCAAAAGACGAGGATGAAAAAGAGTTAACAACTGCAGGAATGACACTTGGTACTCCAGCATATATGTCTCCTGAACAGATATCCGACACCAAGAATGTTGACAAAAGGGCTGATATCTACTCAATGGGAGTTCTGTTATATGAAATGATAGTTGGCAAATGCCCTTTCCCCAGATCATTTACACCAGAGTCTATCTCCCTCATAGAAAAGGGAGACTATACATCAGCTAAAAAGATCAATCCAAAAGTTGCTCCAATCATTCAGAAGATCATCAAGAAAGCAATGCATCATAAGATTAAAAAAAGATATAAAGATCTAGGATATGTCATTGCACTTCTTTGCCGAAATTTAAAAAAATATCCGGACCAGAATTTAATAAATAATGCAATCAAGCATTATGTTTATGATACTCAACCAACAGACGCTGAATTAAAAAAAATTGAAAAATGTAGCGATACAAAATCCTACGATGGCTTTTTCTTCAGACTTTCAACAAATCTCGGAAAATTGATCATAGCTATAATATTGTTTCTTGGACTTATTGCCTGTAGTGTATACTATCTTTATCTAAATGGGTACCATTATGAGTATCTTGATTCAAAAGAATACGGCGCACTACAGATAGTGATTAAACTGAATAAAAAATATAAAAACCCTGAGGATTTATATATTAATACACATCTGTATATAAAAGGTAAAAAGAGATATACTATTGTTAAAGATATTAATATGCAATTTGAGGAGGATAAAGAAAGAACAGGTAGGAAATACTATTATTTTAAATCGAATAAGATTTATTTAAAGGCTGCTAATTATAGGGGTAATGTTAATTTTGAGGATCATGTATATCAGGAGGATTTCTTTCTAAATTCAAGATTTATTCAGAAGAAAGGTAAGGAAACTCTTGAAGCAAAAATTATTCAGTTTGATCATAAGCCTGTATCAAGGCTGCCTTTAAAAGTAAATTATTCAGTAATAAATAATGTCAATAGAATGGATATTACTAATAAAACTGATCTATATATCAAGGTCAGGAATAGATGGAAAAAATGGGGAGATTTTAAGGAATTAAAGAATTATAAAGATATTTTAATGACAAGTAAGACCTATAGATTTAAACTAGTGAAAGAAGATTTCTATTCTGAATACATTCGAGTATATGTTAAACCTTATCAAACTGTCTTAAATTTTAAAGCGAATCTTGTGCCGATTCCGGGCAATCTTTATATAAAATCTAATTATGAGGGATTGGATATATTATTGAATAATTCTCAGTATTATTCTTCAGGAGGAAGGAGGTGTACTTACAAAGAAATCAGTCCGTCAACTTTAAAATATCAAAGATTGCTCTTACCACCGGGTGATTATTTTCTATCTATTAAGAAATCTAATTCCATATCTAAGACAGAAAGGATATATATTAAGCCGGATGAATCCACAAAGGTAATAGTAAAGTACGATAAGAAAAAGGAAAGGATAAATCTGAAGATATTATAGCTTTGTGAAGATGCCAAGATATGTCTCTTTGGAGCAAAAAGTATAAGGGGTCAAGTGCAAGTTGAGAATTAAAGCAAGACAATCGATTAACTAGCAATAATAGTAAGCTTAAACTGTTTTCAGAAATTAAATAGTTTGTTTTTTAAGCAAAGGATTAACACGGATGAAACACTGATTTACCCTATAGAATTATGGTATTATTTTCATGCAGTCGAGCCGTGCGAACAGTCCGAGACAATCCTTGTATATCTGTGGCTAATAACCATAACAATGGAGTTTGTATTGCTCTAATTGATTTTCTACCATCATTCCTTCTGAAATCAGTTTGAACTTACTATCATTATACGAATAATTATATTTCACAATAAATTTAATAAGAATAATAGGAGCGCTTATGTCTACCTTAATGAGAAGAATTTTTCTTTGTATTATTGGAATTCTAGCAGGTCTAATTGCATGGCCAATTGCAGAGGTAATCCTTTTATTTCAATCCAGCTTTTCTTCGTATCTTATTTTTAGTATTTTCCTTGGGTTAATATTCGGTCTATTTATGGGAGGATTCTTCGGCAGTAGCGAAGGAATTATTATGTCTATAAGGTCAAATATTGTAAGTGGAATGATCCAGGGAGCCTTGATCGGTATTGTAGGCGGTATTATTGGATTTTTGATTGGACAGGGAGCTTTATTCATAATCGGTGAACTCTTTATCCAATCAACAAAGAGTTTTAACACTATTGGTTTTCCTGTTTCCAGAGCAATAGGATGGGCCTTCCTAGGATTGTTCATAGGAATAGTTGAAGGGATCAGGTCGAGATCATTTGATAAGATAAAGGTTGGACTTCTGGGAGGCATATTAGGAGGATTTATCGGTGGGCTTGTGCTTGAATATTTTAGACTTCTAATTCCCAGTATTATGCTTGCCCGGCTAGTTGGACTTCTAATTTTTGGGCTTTTTATCGGACTCTTCTACGGATTTGTCGAAAGACGTCTTTCCTTTGGAGTTCTTCGATTGCTCAATGGTAAATTTAAAGGAAAAGAATTTCTTATCAATCAGAAAAAAATGAAGATCGGAGGAACAGAAAAGAACGATATTGTTCTCTCTGGTTATAGTAATGTTGCTGATCTACATGCAGAGATAAAGATCAAAGGGGATGATGTATTCATAACAAACTGTGACGAAAAAAATCCTGCTAATGTAAATGATGATAAGATTAAAGAACATCTATTGAAACTAGAAGATGTAATACAGATTGGCACAGCTAAACTCATTTTTAAATTTAATTAGGGAGCAAAAAATGTTAAAGAAAATTATATTTTCGAACCTTTTTATATTGTTATTTTTCAATGTGCTTATTGCTGATTCACTTCGCATATCTCAAATCGATTCATATTCCTTACTCCTAAATCAGGAGATAAATCTCTATGTTAGCGTAACCGATGATAACGGAAAGCCAATAACTGATCTAAAGGAAGGGAATTTCTCTATCTTTGAATCTTCAAATCGAAAACAATTTACTCCAATTGATACTGTTACAGGCTTCAAAACAAAGGCTAATTATGAGTCGGGAATTAACTTCCTGCTGTTAATTGACAACTCGGGGAGTATGTATAGAACCTTGAGTGGAAAGCGTACTAAAGAAAAGAGTAAGATGAGGATTGCTTATGCAAAAAGAGCAGCAGTTTCATTTTTAGGAAGTATAACCAATCCCAAGGATAAGGTTGGTATAGTTTCATACAATTCATTCTATACCTCATATTCAAAGCCTATCAGTAATAAGATGGAAATTGAGAAATTTTTAGATGAAATAAAAGAACCATCCAAAGATGAGAGGTATACCGAGATCTACTCCAGTCTTTATCTTGCTGTTGATGAATTCCGTTCAATTAGGGGAAGAAAGGCTATAATTATTTTATCTGATGGTGAAAATCAGCCCTACTCTAAATATACTAAGAAAAAACATCCGGTTTTTGGGTGGAAGAGATTTAAATATACAGAACCAGTTAATGATTGCCAAAGGGAAGGGATTTCTGTGTTCCCAATATATTTTGGCAAAAGGGGAGGGAAGAAGGATAAGAATTTAAGTAAGATAGCAGTTCAGACCGGAGGTTCTGTCTTCAGCGCTCACAATCAGGAGGAGCTTAATAAGATATATGAAAATATTGTAAATCAGATATTAAATGAATATCTAATTACTTATAAGGCAACAATGGAACCGAGTGACAAGAAGTATGTCAAGGTTGAATGCAGCAGTAATGATAGCAGGAATTCAGTTACACGGTTCTATTTTTCCAGTACTGTATTCGGTGTGCCTATCGAAGATCCGACTCCTTTATTACTGATCCCTTTTTTGTTAGCTATATTCTTATTGTGGCTCCTGTCCAGATTTGACTTCCAAAAGACAAAAGGCAGTCCTTCTCTTGAAGTGCTGAATGCCGGCGCCGCTAAAACATCTACACAGGTTCTATCTTTAGGGGCGGGTAAGACTGTAATAGGAGGAGACCAAAGCGCTGATATGACAATTGTAGGTGGTGTTTCAAATATAAAGGAGCAGCATGCCACTGTCATTTATAATGAAAAGAATAAGAAATATACTATTGCAGGCGATGGCAACTTCATGGTTAATAATAAGAGTGTTAAAACAAAAGTACTTGAGCCAGGTGATGTAATTAATATTGCTGGTACTACAGTTGTATTTGATGATGGTGATGTGGATTAAGGAATTCAACATTTTGCTGCAAAGGAATTTCAATGAATAACGTTGATGTTGTTTATTGAAATTGTCATAAATTTGCAGCAAAATATACTACGGAAGGGTAATTTTTATGATAAATGTTCCATGATATATTTATGTAGAACATCCATTGCTGGATTGGACATCTCTTTAAATTTGAAGGTATAGTAAAATAGATTCTCTTCCTTGATAGTCCGATCCGCAATTATGTTTGTTACAATCTTTATCTTGAATTCCCATATCTCAAAACGTATATAGTAATCGATATTATAATCAAGTTTCTCTTCAAGTCGTAGAATCGCTTCATCGATGTTCAATTTGAATATTATTCCATTAAATTGCTTAGGTTCGTCATTTAATACTGGTTCTTTTACATACGATATTATACATTTAATAATTACATCGATGTTTGGATGTCTTACCTCTTTTCCTCTGGTGAAGTCCTCAGGAATAGCAATATCAATAATCTGTTCATCTATATTAGTGATAATTGTGTTAAAGGTGTATTCAGCATCCCCA
>JAXHTB010000175.1:0-7882 GCA_034190185.1 Spirochaetota bacterium
CAAGAATGTTGCTTTTGGCATCCTCTTTTTATATATAGGGATTACTGTGCGTATAGGTTCTATCTTTTATCTGCACCAGTAATAATGCAGCAATGGAAATAAAAACAATTAGTAACGAGATAGATAAAAGAATTTTTCTTTTTTTCTTAGCATGATTTCCGGTTAAATAAACATATTGTTATGGAATGTGGTCAAAGGACGCCATAAGATTGTGGTTCAACTTTTGCAGCATTAGTCATTGAAGTCAATTTCTATGTGTTTATTTTTTTTAAAAGCCAAGCCATATTGGACCCCAAATGCTTCATGGTTTGGATTCCTTCTTCATCATTATCAACTTCATTTTTGTCAAAACCATACCCCATATTCCAATAACTTGAACCCGGGACAATTACCTGGTTGATGAAATAAAAATGATTGATGGCATCAAAAACTTGAATAGCTCCAGCGCGACGAACCGCAACAACCGCTGCGCCAACTTTTCGCTTTAGCATATACCCATTGGCATGGCACACCAATCCGGACCGATCAATAATTGCCTTCATCTCTGTGCTTACATTGGCAAAGTATGTGGGAGACCCCAAAATGATCCCATTAGAAGCAACCATTTTATCGATAATTTCATTGACATCATCATTTTTTTGAGCGCAGTGTTTATCTGCATTTTCCATACACTTCATACAGGCTATACATCCCTTAATCTTTTTACCGGAAAGATGAACAATTTCAGTTTCAATTCCTTCCTGCTTTAACTCGTCCAAAACCCTGTTAATTAAATTTGCCGTATTCCCATCCTTGCGGGGACTTCCATTAATAGCTATAACTTTCATATCAGTCATACCTCCTAATTTGATTATAATTTTATTTTCCCAGTAATTTCTTGTGACCAAAGAGTAAAAGGGAAAATGCTTTAATTATCCCTTTCCGGAATACAAATTTAACATGCTTCACCTTGACAAGTTCTCTTATACGCTTGTTGCATTATATGCATACAGCATTTACTTTTTCAATATTTAAAGACAATAATTGAGCAGATTTAGTCCAAGGATAAATGGCATGGCAAGAGCGAATTAGTCCGCTTTGCTGTTTTTTTTCGTTTTAATGACCGTCGCCTATTACAAATTCATTTGCATCTTCTATGCTGCCTTCAACAATATTTTTGCGGTTAAAACTGTCAGTTGGCGAAAACTCTTTGTCCCCGATTCTGATCCTCTTTACACGCTTAATCTCGTTTTTTACAATATTTTTTTCTTTGATGCCCGCTTTTTGTAATTCATGTACACGTTTTACTAACTCAATGGAAAAGTTTCTGTCATGTATCAAATCCAACATCTTTTCCAGAGCCGTTGTTTCAGTTTTTAGATGCTACTGATTTTTCATCTGTTGTTTTATTAATTCATAGATATTAGATACAATTTTAATATTTGGATGACCCTGGGGTAACGCTCCTGTAAGAATATTCACCGCCTTTTCAGATAATGCCAAAGCTCGCTTATATTCGCCAAGGGCTTGAAGCACTAATGCCAGATTAGAATAACTCCGAGCCGTTGATGGATGGTCAGCGCCAAAGTTCTTCTCATCTGATTGAAAACCTGTTAGAATGAGTATAGGCAATTATCATTTTATTATTTTGCGCATTCTAAATTCAGGTATAATAATTCATTTGCGTTTATCTACACTTTAACATGACAATATATTGTTCATTTTCTATACAATTTCAAATATAACTAATTTGACAAGGATTATTTAAATTTTTATCAGTAGATTAGCTGGATAACATACAAAATATATATGATGTAATGGAGTTTAATAACAAAACGTTAATAGTTTTCCGAAAAATAATCCCTACTCGTGTAAGCATAGTTGTCGCATATTTTTATTGAGCTGCGGAAGGCGGGCATTCTAAATTTGACGAGGCTTTTTACAGATAACATTTTATGCAGGTTTAAATTGCTTTCACTGAGTCTATCTATGTCAAATTATTGTCCGATACTCTGCGAGTATAGTAGCGGACAATAGCAGCATTATGTAACTATTGAGCCAATGAAAAAACATTATAGTTTGACTTTTAGAGTGTAAGTATTATAACCAAAAGATTATTGACATAAATCATTAAGGGATTACATTACTGACAGATATAAAATATCGTTCAAATCCTTTTATTACGTAAATATCAGCAAAAAGATGTTTGATAAGCATTTTTTTGCTGATATTGTTTCATTAGAGAAGAGATATTTTAATATTATGCACACCTTTGCGCCACAGTGTCGGTTTTATCTTAAAATTTTGATACGATCAAATTCCATTTCTACATTATATACAAATATTCTATTATCTGATCTTTTTATGAGCAGTTTATTTGAAAATAAGTAACTTATTATTAAATTATATTATTGCTTAAGGAGGTATAAATGGATTTTAAATTTTCAGAAGAGCAAGAGATATTCAGAAGAATGGTCTCACAATTCGCAAAAAATGAACTTGCCCCCCTGATTGATGAGCTTGAGGAAAAGGACGAGTTGCCGGTTGAAATTATGAGAAAAATGGGAGAACTCGGTTTTTTCGGAATTCTATATCCTGAAAAGTATGGTGGATCAAATGGGGATGTGATAACCTTCTGTATTCTAATAGAGGAAATATCTTATATTTCTGCTGCTGTCGCTGGGATTACAAATATTCAACTGAATGGTGTGGCTTCGCCAGTTTTTATTTTTGGAACTGAAGAGCAAAAAAAGAGGTTCTTAATTCCAAGCATAAAAGGTGAAAAGATTGGAGCAATAGCTATGACCGAACCTAACGCAGGTTCAGATGCTGCCTCAATCCGAACATCAGCCAAAAAAGATGGCAACGATTACATTATTAATGGATCAAAAATCTTTTGCAGTAATGGCGGTGCAGCAGACCTGTTCTTTCTCACTGCTGTTACAGACCCTGGCAAACGCGGCAAAGGAATTAGTTTATTTATTATAGAGAGAGGAACCCCTGGCTTCACTGTAAGCAAGAACATAAAAAAACTTGGAGCTCATGGAGTAGGCACCTATGAATTGATTTTTGAGGACTGCAGGATACCCTCTGATAACCTGTTAGGAGAGGAGAATAAAGGATTCTATAACCTTATGAAAACTGTAGAAAGGAATAGAATCGGAGTTACCGCAATGGCTGTAGGCCTTGCCAGAGCTGCCTTTGATGAGGCTCTAAAATATGCTAAAGAGAGAGAACAGTTCGGACAACCTATTGGGAATTTTCAGGGAATCCAGTTTAAACTGGCAGATATGGCAATGGAACTTGAGCTAGCTACTACTATGCTCTATAAAGCTGCATGGATGGATAGCGAAGGAATGAGATGTAATAAAGAGGCTTCCATAGCAAAACTTTTTGCTTCTGAGATGGTGAATAGAATTGCTTATCAGGCTTTACAGATTCATGGAGGATACGGTTATATGCTGGAATATCCTGTCCAGCGATATTTCCGTGATGCAAGGCTGTTTGAAATATTTGAGGGAACCTCTGAAATCCAAAGAATTATTATCAGCCGTGAAATTGGACTTTAGCTGCGATTATATAGTTGACAATTTATTGTTCTAATACTTTGCATCTGATGAGCGGATTATTCCTGTGGATTTACAATAACCTTTATTGAGTTATGCTCTATAGGGGAACAGACAGCATTAAATCCTTTAATTGTATCAGCAAGTTTTAACCTGTGAGTGATGAGCCTATTTACTGGTATTACCCCAGCATTTATCAATTTCAGAGCAACACTACAATCTGAAGGAGCGCCAGCATAACTGCTGGTTAATGTCATCTCTGTTCTCCAAAATAGATCATTTACTGTTGATTGAATAACAGCATCTTCAGGGGCAGAAGCAAAGAATAATAATGTGCCTCCCTTTTCTACAGAAGAGAAAGCTAAGGGTATAAACTCACCATGACAGATAATCACAATATCAGCAAGATATCCATCATTGATTTCTCTGATAGTCTCTGGCAAATTGTTATCTGCCATGAAAGTCCGGTGAGCTCCCATTTCTTCAGCCATCTCCATTCGAAATGGTATAGTATCTGATGCAATTATTAAACCAGCTCCAGAAGCTCTTGCAAGGGCAATATGCAGCAGTCCTGCAATTCCGTTCCCCAAGATCAGTACACTTTGCCCAGGCATAATGCCCGCCTTGTTCTGTCCTCTTACAACGCATGCAAGCGGTTCCATAAAGGATGCATCCTCAAAGGAGGTACCATCAGGGATATGGAATGTGCCGCGATCTACATTTATCTCGGGTATTCGAATATATTCAGAAAAGCCGCCAGGGTGAAAATGTGTCCCTTTCTGTAACAACTCACAAACAGTATGATGACCATTTAAACAGTAGTTACATGTATTACATGGCACATGGTGAGTTACTGCTATTCGATCACCTACTTGAAATCTATTGACATCTTTGCCAGTTGATACCACTTCCCCTGTTACTTCATGTCCAAGTACCAAGGGAACCTTATCCCTTCTGTACCATTCCATGACATCGCTGCCGCATATACCGCTGGCAATGACACGCATCAGAAGCTCACCCGGACCTATCTTGGGAACAACTAATTCCTCTATCCGGATATCATTATTACTGTAATACATTGCCACACGCATGATCTTTTCTAAACCTTAAAAAACAATATGAATTTCCTCAGTGCAGAAGAATTCAAAGCGTCAAGAGTTAATTTTAAAAAGCAGAGAATTAATATTTTGGAAGTTACCTCTTACCCCTACTAACCTCCTCACCTGAGTCTTATATCCTATCATACCCAGGACTGAAAAAAATGCCTGTTGTAGATATTTGGAGATAAAATATCGGTAATCGACCTTAAGTCCTTTACTTGAAAGCGAACAACTTTATATTTAGTAAAAAAAGAAGTTTTAAAATCCAATCAAAATTTCTGCGTCTTCATATAACTATTTAAATATTCAGACGTCAAGCATAATTGATAATTTGTAAATTTAGCACCCTCGTGGCGGGCTTTAAAGAGCTAAAACAAAGGTGATAAGGAGATTTATTAGATATGGAGATAATATTAAATATTCCCATCTCCCTATTATCCCCCTTATCTCCTTTTCTTACATTTTTTTAACTTAAAACTGTAAAAAAACAAAATATTGAAAATCCCTATACTATCAAGTTATGACAATTATAGATAATCGATAAAATTAGCTTTAAAAGAAATATTATATTGAGATAAGATTAAAAAAGCAGATTGGTTATAAGTTAGCAATTTAAAATCATACACTGAATAATCATTGTACACAATGCTTTTAAATTTTGTGATCTAAAAATAAACCTCTTGATTTAATAATATTATCAATTATTAAATATATGTTCATAAATTAAATGAAGTAAAAAAGGCAGATACGAAATCTGTTTTTATTAAGAATTGCAAACGAAGCAGAAAAAAGCAGAGAGTTATTGTAACTTATATTTTTTTGTGACTTAGTTTCTAAATTGTCAATTATTGTAAAATTATTTAAAACAGAACTGGTTTTTTGTTGATATAAATAATACTTAAATATATTTAGGTGACAAAGAATGATAAAGAACAGAATAATCACCTTGTTAACCGATTTCGGCTTGCAAGATCCCTTTGTTGGAATAATGAAAGGGGTTATATTAAATATTATTCCAAATGCTCATATTATTGATATCTCACATAATATAAGATCTCACAACATATTAGAAGGTGCATTTGTTCTATTTCAATCTTATAGCTACTTCCCTAAAGGAACTACTCATATCGCAGTAGTTGATCCTGGAGTTGGAAGCAACAGGAAGAAACTTATAATAAAAACATCTGACTATATGTTTGTTGTGCCGGACAATGGTATAGCAAGCCTAATTACTGATATTAAAGAAGCAGAGATATTCGAGATAACAAATAGATGGTATTTTTTAAATGATGTAAGCGACACATTCCATGGAAGGGATATCTTTGCTCCAGTTGGAGCATATCTGGCTAAAGGTGTTAAACCGGGAAAAATCAGCACAAGAATAAAAGAAATCGAAACTTTAAGTCTCCCGAATTTAGAGATCAAGGGGAACAGGGGAATCGGGACAGTTATATATATTGACAAATTTGGAAATATAATAACTAACATTAAAAAAGGCTGTTTTAATGATATTAAATCGATAGATATAAAGTCGAAAAAAATTACAAAAGTCAGCAAGTCCTACAACAGTGTCGAGCAAGGTAGGATATTGGCAATATATGGCAGTTCTAATCTATTAGAAATTTCGATGAATAAAGAGAATGCAGCAGAGAAAATGAATATAAAAATTGGAGATAAAATTAATTTTGACTTTGCTTGATATTTTGCTCAGTTGTAATTTCAACTGATTTGTAAATTAAAAGCAGCAAATATCGCTCGCATACAAAGAAGGTTTTAGAAGGTTTTAATAGATAATAATTTTTATTTTATTGGAGATCGGTGAAATGAGCAACAAGATGAAAGTTTTTTCTGGCAGTTCAAATCATAATCTAGCAAATAAAATTGCAGATTACCTAGATATAAAACTATCCGCTATTGAATTAACTAGATTCAGTGATGGAGAGACATCTGTAAAAATATTAGAAAATGTCCGTGAGCTTGATGTCTTTATAATTCAATCTACTTGCTGTCCAGGCAACGATAACATAATAGAACTACTCTTAATGATAGATGCAGCATATAGAGCATCTGCTCATCGTATTACAGCAGTTATTCCCTATTTTGGATATGCCAGGCAGGATAGAAAAGTCGAACCAAGGGTACCTATTTCATCAAAGGTTATATCGAACATAATTCAAACTACTGGCGCCAATAGGATACTAACAATGGATTTACATGCTGACCAGATACAGGGATTCTTTGATATACCTGTTGACAATCTTTTCGGTTCACCTATTGTTATCGATTATTTTAACAGACTTAATGCTCAAAATCTTGTTGTTGTGTCTCCTGATGCAGGCGGTGTTGACAGAGCGCGATATTTTGCAAAGAAATTGAATGTTAATCTTGCGATAATTGACAAACGCCGGGAGCACGCAAATATATCTGAGGTAATGAACGTAATTGGTGACGTTAATGGGAAGAACTGCATCCTAATCGATGACATGATCGACACTGGTGGGTCGATATCTGGCGCGGCACGGGCTTTGAAAGAACAAGGTGCAGAACATGTTTATTGCTATGCAACTCATGGTATTCTTTCTGGAAACGCATATGAAAAACTACAAAATGCACCATTTGAAGAGATATTACTTACAGACACAATACCAATAGACAAGACTAAACAACTCCCCAATATTAATATTCTATCAGTAGCGAAACTCTTCGGCGAGGCGATTCGTAGAATTCATAATGGAGAGTCTGTAAGCTCTCTTTTTATATAGTATTGCTCTATTATAAAGAATAAATTATTTATATCTTTTTATTATAGGCTTCAACAGCTCACATTGATCAGGATCATGAGCATATAAATTCGAATCAATATTAAGCACATAAAAGTGGATTTAATATATTAATGACAAACAGGTATAGGCAATGATGGTTCAGGGTATTCATTACAGAACTGTATGGATGGAAGGTTCAAGAATACGCATGATAAACCAACCGCTTCTCCCTCATCAGTTTGAAATTGTTGATGTGAACAACCTTGAGGAACTTATATCAGCAATTAACAATATGACTATCCGCGGCGCAGGCGCAATAGGAGCTGCAGGAGGGTATGGCATAGCACAAGCTGCTATGCAATCTGAGCTGAAAGATGTTATTAAAAATATTGGATCAGCAGCCAACAAATTGAAAAAGACTAGGCCTACTGCACAGAATCTTTTTACTGCTATTGACAAAGCGCTTCTGTCTGTA
>JAXHTB010000176.1:0-7778 GCA_034190185.1 Spirochaetota bacterium
TATCAAATCCAAGTTTAGTAAAAATACGCGCCTCTTCAGGGCTTGACGGCTCAAGTGTTGGTATTTTAGCAAATTTGCTGTAATTTCTGTTATCCTGTTCATTCTGGGAAGAATGCATCCCTGGATCATCTGCACTAATAAGAACAAGCCCCTTGTTGATACCAGTGAGTACGCTTGTCATCAATGGATCTGCCGCTACATTTATCCCAACATGTTTCATTGCAACCAGTGTTCTTGCCCCGCCTAGAGCTGCACCAAATCCTACCTCCAGCGCAACCTTTTCATTTGGCGACCAGCTTGCATCAATGTCGCTATATTCCTTTGCAATAGTCTCCAGTATCTCTGTACTTGGTGTGCCAGGATAAGCAGTGGCAATTCTTGCACCCCCTTCGAAAGCTCCTCTTGCTACTGCCTCATTACCTGAAAGAACCTTTTTCTGCATCAATCATTCTCCAATTATATCAATTCTTTTTACTATATTATAATCACTTTCAGCAAGAGCAGATTTTGCTGTTTCAATATCATCAAAACGAAATATCATTACAGCTTTATCTCCTCTTTTCTCAGTAAATGCATACATATATTCAATATTTAAATTTCTGGTGCGAAAAGCATCAAGCGCTTTATATAACGATCCAGGCGAGTCATCAAGTTCAATAGCCAGCACCTCAGTGAGAGAACAGATAAAATGATTACCCTTTAATACACTGCAAGCTTTATCAGCATCCTGAACGATCATTCTTACAATACCGAAATCCAAAGCCTCAGCTATTGTAAGAGTATAAATATTAAGATTGTTGTCAGCAAGCACCTTCAATGCATTTTGTAAATGACCAGGTTTGTTTTCAAGAAAAATGGATAATTGTGTAATATTCATATAGCTGCCTCAGTAAAAATATTTTAATACAAATACAAACTTTAATCGTAATAGTTATCTGTTATATTTAAAAATCGGAGTTGCGGTTATCGGTAAACTATAATTTATAGCTGCCGTTTGTCAACAACTCTAACAGCCTTACCTTCACTTCTTGTAATCGACATAGGTTCAACAAGTGTCACCTTTGCTGAGATGCCAAGTATATTTTTGAACTTCTCTTGAATATCTTGGGAAAGCATTTCAAGAATCTTAATTTCATCTGAGAATACTTTATCATTAACTTCAACCTTTACTTCAATATCATCAAGGGCTCCCTTTCTATCTACTACAATCTGATAATGAGGCTCTGTGCCCTCTGCCTCAACTAGTATCTTCTCTATTTGTGACGGAAAAACATTTACTCCCCTTATTATAAGCATATCATCAGATCTGCCTGTAATTTTTTCCATTTTGATCATGGTTCTTCCGCACTTACATCCATCTCGATATATTCTTGTAATATCCCGTGACCTGTATCTGATTGTAGGAAAGGCTTCCTTTGTAAGAGATGTATAGACAATCTCCCCTTGTTCTCCTTCAGGCAATATTTCCCCAGATTCAGGATCGATTATCTCAACATAAAAATGATCTTCAAAAAGATGAAGCCCTGATTTTTCACTGCATTCCATTGAAACCCCAGGTCCTATTACTTCACTGAGTCCATATATATCATAAGCATCAATACCGCTCCTGGTTTCTATCTCCTTTCTCATACTGTCAGTCCATGGTTCTGCGCCAAGAATTCCTGCTTTCAGATTCGTTTTTCTAAAATCATAATCCGGCATCTTCTTATCAATATAATCTATCATATTCAGGAAATATGACGGTGTACATGCCAAGATGGTTGTGCCGAAGTCTTTTATCAGCATAAGCTGACGTTCGGTATTACCACCAGAAATTGGAATTGTTATTGCGCCTATCTTTTCTGCTCCATAATGAAGCCCAAGCCCTCCTGTAAATAGACCGTACCCATAAGCTACCTGAAGTATATCCTTCTCTGATCCGCCCACACATGCTATAGATCTTGCGATCAGTTCTGCCCAAACTTCTATATCATTTTTTGTATAACCAACAACTGTCGCATTGCCAGTTGTCCCAGAAGAAGAATGTACTCTAATGACCTTTTCAAGTGGTGTCGCAAAAAGCCCAAAGGGATAATTATCCCTCATGTCCTGCTTCATAAGAAATGGAACATGTTTCATATCATCAAGAGACTTCATATTATCAGGATGAAATCCAGCTTTATCAAAAGAATTATGGTAAAACTCCACATTATCATAAGCATGTTTAAGAGACCATTTAAGTCTCTCTAGTTGAAGTTCTTTTATCTTTACAACTGGCATAGCCTCGAATTCTTTATTATACATCCTTTCACCCCTTTAATACATTATATATAAGAATTACGTTAAATTTTAAATATTTAAAGTCAAGAAATAATCGTGAAAATATATTTATTTTTTATGATCATTTAGTAAATTTTATCCTCAACCAGATCAACAATATTTCTCTAATCGCCCATTTCAAGGGAGAAAATCCTTTCATTTTAATTACTGTTCCAACCTGAAACAAGTTGATCTGCTGATTATACTAATATAATAATAACATCTCAGATCAGGATGGGTAATAGCAAGGATTTATAGCTTATTTACTACTTTAAAAAGTGTAAGGCCCTGTCCATCCATAAAGCCTATCTGGGGAATTGGATATACAAATGGAAAAAATAGAATCAATATACAGATTCCAAAGCACAGTCCAAAAGATGTTCATCAAGATTGCAGTCTGTTTTCAGCTATATTTTTAACAGCATTAACAATATCATCTGTTGGTGTTCCTGGTCTGAATATTTCGGATATTCCTATCGATTTAAGTTCATCTATCTCATCTTCTGGGAAAATACCACCTGCAATAACAGGTATATCATTCAGCTCCATCTCATCCCGAAACCTCAACAATTTAGCGAGTATACTCCTTGGAGAACCGGAAAGAATACTTACACCAATTATATCCACATCCTCCTGCATAGCCACCTGCATCATCTCTTTTTGTCCAACCTTTGGGGATGCCTCTAAATAAATCACTTCCATTCCAGCATCTCTCAATACCCTTGCCACTACTAAAACACCTCTGTTATGTCGATCAAGTGAAGGCTTTAATAAAAGCACTCTTATTCTTCTTTGCTTCATAGTGTTTGAACTCCTAAATTATAAAGTACAGTAAATATATACAGTTATAGTTAAATAATTCCTCTATGAAATCTTATTTTTTTGTTAAACTCTGTTCTTTGAATTCAATAACAAAGGAGACAGATGCCAGCTTTTCATATACCTCCAGAGCAGTTTGATTGAGACTGCAAGGTCGAATAGAATTGAACTATATTCCATCCCACCCTGCTATCCTTGCCCAAAGCCACCAAGCAGCATAGCCCTTTAGGTTAGCATTTAAAGGTTTGCTATGAGTAGAACTGCAGCTATACCAATCAACATCTTGAACATGAGAATCCTGCCACTCTACTGCCCAGTTGCCTGCAAGCGCACCCTTGTTGCCTTCAGTTGTAGTATAAAAATAATCACAGTCATCTTCAACACAATGATCTCCGAAATAAACACCGTCCGGATTATAACATTCAATATCATAATTATCATATAAGACTTCATTGTTTGCTATGCAATACTCTCTTATCTGTTGATACCTTATCTGTAAGTTACTATCAAGTCCTGAACCATCTGCATGGCCTGTCATATAAACAAAAGTCACATTTGGATATTCTACTTCTAATTGAGACATGGGATCAAGATACGTATCAATCATTGATTGTTCAGTCCGAGATGAAACTTGCCCGCACCATGACCAGATAATAACATTTACATCGGAGGGAGAAGGATCATCCAGATATTCCCGGGTCTCATCCACCCAATTAGGATAATAACCGCAATCATGATCCAGCCATCCTGATCCATATCCATCGCCCTCTTCCAGGTATAGCGCACCGCCTGTCCCTCCATTATTCCATGCAAAAATATAATCTATCTACAAAATATAAATAACAACTCCATTATCTTTTATAACCTCACCTGCAAGAATCATTGACAATTACATAATTGATATCGGATTATTCAATTCTTCATTATTACTGCATCCGCATCATTGAAAAAAATGGATGTATATTGTTCAGATGTTGAATAGAACAATTAAGTTCTAAAAATTCATATCATAAAACAATTATTTATTATTATATGTGCTCTACATTCCTTCATAACATCCAATGGACAGTGTTTCAGGATTCCTAATGTTCCAATCTATATCATATTTTATTCCAATTAAGGGATCGGCTCTACCCGTAGCTTCAGAATTTTGGCCTAAGCTAAAGTCCCAGTTATCTGCTAGATCAACATTATTAAAGTCAGGATCACCAAGTAGAGAATGTTCATTCATATCATATCCTGCTGAATAGGTATTATCAGTAAAGAGATTATAGTCCATCATCCCACCTGTCTCATCCAAAGGCCAGTCTCCTGTAAAATAATCTCCAACAATATTATTCTTTATTACCATATTAGTGATATATGGATTATCAAGATCGAGCGTTAACTGTGTTCTGACAGTTCCTGTTGTAGGCTTATATATGGTATTATGCATAATCATTATATTTATATAATGAAGGATAGACCTGGGAGAGCCAGAGCCTTCATGGTTCATGTAAATTAACCTTGGAGAAAGCTCGTTGCCCGCGATGAGATTATTCACAATAACAATATTCTCCTTGTAATAATCAATCTTCTCTGAACTCCCAATGGCATCTATCTTTATCCCCTGACTCTCTCCCCCGTACATTATATTATTGCGAATAATAATATTTCTGCAGTCACCTGCATCATTTGCGATGTAGTCACAATGATCAGTTGTATGCATAGCTGGCGTGCTTTCGGATATATTATTGAGACTTCTGGTATTATCGCTGAAGCTAAAGATATTGCTGTCATCTCCATCAATATAAAACCTGTTCCGCTCGTTGCCTGCAATATGCACTATGCGAACATTGCCGATGTATGGATATGGAGATTCTGATACATCCGCGAAAAATCCTCCATCAACAAAATCTTTATTCGCTTTAAATTGATCCGCAATCTGGGATCCTGACTGGCTGGCTCCTGTAAGATTAACTGAAATCTCAATGGGAAATGTATTGCCGTAATCTTCGGATAAATGAATAGATAAAGCAACTCCTGACAAACAATCATAAGGCCCTGCATTTTTGCTGACAGACCAGGCTGGCGGAGGGATTACATGATGAACTGTATTCCCTGTAATCAACACATTCTCGCCCTGGAATTTCATCGCATCCCCATTCTGGTCATAGACAAGGCAATTTCTGATAATATAATTACCTTGCCCAATAAGGCTTATTCCCTGATTAGCATCATGCACAGTTAAGCCTTCAACAATCACATTATGCGCATCACAGTCCTGTGAGCTAACACAACGGGATCGGAAGGCTTCATCTTCATTGATTGTATCTGGCCATATTTTACCCAATCCCTCATAATAACAATCTTTAATCCATATATGGTGTTTGTATGCAGTAACACCTCCTGCAAAGTTAATACCCTCAAATTTCAGGAACGAAGAGCGCAGATATCCTCCTCCGTAAATAGTCACGATTGAACCGCCATCCGGTTTTACTGTTACATATTTAGTGAATGCTCCATACTGTCCATCAGGCAGATCATATTTTCCGGTTCTCACGAGAACTGTGTCCCCGCTTTGAGCATGAGGCAATGATTGGGTTTCCCACTGCGTCCCAAGGGCCCTGCCGAGTGTATTCCATGGATTGCCGCTGCTTCCATCGCCAGTATCATCACTACCAGCAGAGCTATCTACATACCATGTATCAAAAACAATATCATTAGCAACGAAGATAGTTAATTCGGGAAGCTCTGTACCAGAGACTTTAGCGTTGATCTTATGTTCACCGTCTGAGACTGATGTTGTATTCAGAGTATACACAAATTCGTATTCATTGGTGTCAGGATTTATTGTTTCATCTGTTATTGAAGTTACAGGACCATTATCTAAACTGAAATCAACACTATCAATCCCTTCAGAATAATAAGCAACAACACCAATGTTTACACTACCAGTAACAGTATTACTGTCAGGATATGCCCAGACTGCTGTAGTCTGTACTAATTCATCATTACTATTATCACCGTTATCATTATATCCACTCTCACTACAACCGCATCCAGTCAGCAGGAAAAAGCAGGTCGCAAAAACACTGAATAAAGAAGTTTGTACTGTTTTCGCCATGATTACCCCTCACGTCATATTTATACTCTATGTTCTGGTTCTATTTACTTTTTAACATGAGAATAATCCTTCCACCTCTGATTAAATTATTCATTGCTTCTTTAATACTCATAACATCCTGCGCTGTGGTGATTCGCGTCTCTTGGAATTCCGTCAAACTGAATAAAACCATCAGGTCCAATGCTGGCAAGGCCCTTTGATGTTTGATTGTCAGGATCTCCAAAATTAATAGCTTCACTACTACTGTGTAAGTTGAAATCAAGGATCATCCCATGACCATCCTCAAAATCAGATTCTTCATCTATCCCGATAAAAAAGCTATCAGTAAAATAGTCAATAGGATAGTCATTCCCGCTTGTGATAATAATATTGTCAGCAAGGGTATCTAAAAAATTATGTGGGTCTTCATCATAGTAAAAAGACCAAAAAATATTATTGGAAATCATTGCATTGGACGGGATATCAGCAGTGCCTGCTAGAATATTATTACACACCTCCAATCCAGAGCCATCATATCCGTCAGCTATAGTGTGTACGCTAAGGACGCTGTTCAATTTATAACATCCCATGGAAGTATCGGTTCGAACCTTGCCTATGATAGTGTTGTTCCTAACGATAACATTTGTTCCCAGATTATACATTCTCAGAATTGAGGTGTTGTGTATATCGTATAAAAGATTATTCTCTATAATAATATTCATATAAGCCTCTTCTCCGCCTGCAGCATCTGGGGTGTAGAACATTATGCCAGAGGAACTACCAATATCATGGAAGATATTATCTTTTATCCACACATCACCACTCCTTATAGAAATTGCGCTTCCGTGAGGATCATCAGGCGCATCAGGGTCTAATGGATCGTGGTTTGAGTCATATATATTATTCTTTTCAATTATGAAATTACTACAATTACCCGCATACTGAATGCCTGTTCCTCCGCCTAAACGATGTACATGGTTTAGGTAAATAGTAACGTTTTGAGCATTTAAAATGCTAAAACCTCTAGCTACACTATGTATGTGATTGTGATAAATTAGCACATAATCACTATTTCTGATTGTTAATCCTGTTCCAATAAGGTATTTATTATCTAACTGATGATGAACTGTGCAATTTCTCAATTCAAAATACCTCAAATCTGAAAGGGAAATCCCGTTATCTGTTAAGCTGTCATCAACCTGAAGATCAATGCCATCAAAACGTAGATAAGAGTCAGTAATAGAAGCATAATTTACATTTATGCCAGTCAGGACAGGAACAGCCCCAATGTCAGCCTTGATGGTGATCCAGTCTGTCCTGCTAACTGAGCTGGTTTCGGAAAAGTAACCATAGTTGCCATCTTGCAATATAATCGTATCACCTGCTTCCATAACATCCTGAACTTTTAATATGCTCTGCCATGGATTTCCGCTCGTGCCATCCCCTGTAGTATCATTACCGTTATTTGCATCAAGGTAATAGACATGAACCTGAGATTCTGTATATCCCGAAGAAGGGTCTTCGCCATAACCTGTTATATCTTCATTAATCGGAGGCTCATCATTCTTTAGGGTTG
>JAXHTB010000177.1:0-7743 GCA_034190185.1 Spirochaetota bacterium
ATGATATGATGAAATCGACAATCTTATTCATTCTATGAATGAATATAAATTATTATTATTATAAGTCAATTATAAATTGGCATATATGTAAGATTTGTCAATATCAACAAATAAGTTCAAACTGATTTCAGAAAGAATGATGGTAGAAAATCAGTTAGTGCAATATAAACTCTATTGTTAAAATTATTAGCCAATGATATATACGGATTGTCCCGGACTGTTCGTACGGCTTGACTGCATTAAAATAATAACTTAATTCTATAGGAAAAATCAATGTTTCATCCGTGTTAACCCGTAGTTAAAAACATACTATTTAATTTCTGAAAACCAGTTTGAGCTTACAAATTTTTCAAATCCTGTGGGAGACTCCATCTGTAGAGACCGCGACAAAGATATAATTCTCTATTAGGAAATAGTTGACTTCTTAGAGAATCATTGTAAATATATTAAAAATATACTTCTAAGTAAATTCAAACTGAATTCAGAAATAATAATGAAATAGAATTAACCAACTCATAAATTTTTCAAATATATAGCAATCATTTTCTACAAATGAACACTGATTGTTATATAATAATCTAATATATTTTACAAAAAATCATTATTAATCCATAGCTGAACAATTCACTATTTAATTTCTTAAAACAGTTTGAGCTAACTTAATAATTAAAATATCGATATTTTAATTATAATATCTAATATGGGAGAAATAGGGAATATGAAAAAAAAATTGATCATTACAGGCATAGTCTTGCTCATTTTAGTAGTGTTAGGAGTTTTTATATATTTTAAATACTTTTTTACATATGAGCAGAAAAATATTGTTAAGCGGAAATTCAGTACTATTACAGGTCAAAATCTTAAGATAACAATTTATGCCCTTGATGGGAAAATCATCAAGACGTGGCATAATGTACCCAAAATATCATCCGGAAAAGAGCACAGGGATTATACATTTTTTTATACTAAAAATGGAAAATATGTACAAATCCCAAACTCAATCTGGTATACTGCCGAAGAGGAATAGGTTGCTGAACAACAGTGTTCAAAATCTCCAGGGAGTAGGTACTAAAAAAGGTAGCATACTTAAAAATGATGTTGGGATAGATACAATCGAAGATCTTCTTTTTTTTGCTCCAAGGAGATATGTTGATAGATCCTCATTTAAATCTATAGTAGACACTTTTGTTAATGATGTTGTAACTGTTGCGGGAATAATAAAAGGAGTGAATATATCAGGAAGGAAAAGAAGATATCTTGAAGTAGAGATTGATGATGGGACTGATACACTCCTTGGTATCTTTTTTGGCGGAATAAAATATTTTGAGGATATTTTTCGATGTGGTGATCTTGTTCTTTTTTCCGGAAAAATTAATTTTTATAGAAAAAAACAGATGGTGCATCCTGACTATGATTTTATTGATGAGGAATCTCACATTCAATCGATTAATACCGGAAGGGTAATCCCATTATATAGATCTTCTGCCAATCTGAAAAGGGTTGGATTGGATTCCAGAGGTTTTAGAAGGATAATCAGAAAAGCTCTTGATAGATATCTTACATATATTGAAGACCCGCTTGATGCTGCTATGCTTAATAGGTTTAATCTTATCTCTCTACAGGATGCTGTATTCTCTATACATTTCCCAGATACTTTTGAAAAGGCTGAACAGGCTCGCAAAAGGCTCGCATTTAACGAAATGTTCTTTTTGCAATACTATCTTGCAATATCTCGCAAATACTATAGAGAGGAATTTATTGTTGAAGGAAAGAATATAGATCCAGCGCTGTATAATGAGTTTATATCGAGTATTCCGTTTGAACTAACAGACGATCAGAAATGTGTGATAGATGAGATAAAAGTGGATATGGAAAATCCTTTCCCTATGAACAGGTTGCTTCAGGGAGACGTTGGAAGCGGTAAAACTGTTGTAGCAATGGCAGCATCCCAATTGGCCTTTGCAAGAGGAGACCAGACAGCAGTCATGGCCCCAACTGAACTTCTGGCAAATCAGCATTATGAAAATTTTAACAAAATGCTACCATCTTACGTTTCTGTTTCAATTTTAACCGGCAATACCAGCAAAAGTGATAAGAAAGATATATATGACTCGATCATTAAAGGAGAGATAGATATTGTTATCGGAACCCATGCGCTTATTCAGGAGGCTGTATCTTTCAAAAAACTTGGGCTAATAATTATTGACGAACAGCACAGATTTGGTGTAAATCAGAGGGCAAAGCTAAGAAGTAAAGGGGAATCCCCTGATCTGCTAGTTCTAACAGCCACACCTATACCGCGATCACTATCATTAACCCTTTATGGCGATCTTGATGTGTCCTATATAAAAGAAAAACCAACAGATAGACCTGTGATCAAGACATTATCATTTCCACAATCTCAGGTAAGGGGAGTTTACAACTCACTTGAGAAATATATAAAAGAAGGAAGGCAGGTATACTATGTTCTGCCAATAATCGAGGAATCAGAGAAGGTTGATCTTAAATCAGCACTTGAGGTCTATGATCATCTAAAAAATGAAATATTCCATCATCGAAGGGTTAGCGTCCTGCATGGGAGGATGTCAGGTATTGAAAAAAATGAGATTATGTATAGATTCAATAAGGGAGAGATCGATATCCTTGTTACTACAACGGTTATTGAGGTTGGGATTGATATAGCCAATGCAAGCATTATGGTAATTGAACACGCTGAAAGATTTGGGCTTTCTCAACTACATCAACTTAGGGGAAGGGTTGGTCGTGGTAGATACCAATCCTTTTGTATACTGCTTTATCCAGATAATATAACAGATGACAGCCGCAAAAGAATTGAAACAATAGTAGCTTCCTATGATGGATTCCAAATAGCAGAGCAAGATTTGAAGAGCAGAGGCAGCGGAGAATTTATTGGAATTAAACAGCACGGCCATTCTTCTGGATTTGAGTTTACTGACCTTTTCAAGGATCTTGATCTTATTAAAACAGCAAGATCAGAAGCTGAAAAGATTGTCTCTGGAATTAAGGATGTACATAAGACCTTTGATGAGATGCAAGATGAAGAAAAATATATATCACTGATGAAGAGCATTAGGACCAAGAGGGTGCTTGCTATTTTATCTTAATGCAATATTTATTATTAAAACATTTATCCACAAACAAAGGAAAGCATAATAGTTGAAAATAAGATTTATATATAGATAATTTTATTATCTAAAAATTGTTCTTTCAACAAATCTTTTATATACTATAATATTTGTCATTCCAAACCAGTCATTCCATTTACTTCTAAATATTTTATCTTTATCAATCTTTTTATCTGATTCGGACATGATATTATTTATAAAGCTATTGAGTCTTTCTTTATTTCTGTCAACCTCTGAATAATATTTTTGGGAGATAATCTTTTTAATCTCATCAAATTCATTAATGCCGTCAAAAGACAGGTCAAAAATATTAATATTATCCTCAAACCAGCATAATACCTTCTCTTTTATAAATTCAGAGGGAAGATTTTTAATAACCTTTTTATCCGGTAGAAGTTTTAGACAGTCCCCAAATTGAGAGGTACTGAATAGATTGTTTAATATATGAACAAGATTTAATACTCCAAGATGATAGATAAATAGATTTAATTGGCCATTATGAAAATTAAAGAATTCACCTAGTTCCTGTATCAGGGAATAAGTGGATTTAAAGATAAATTCGCCA
Source organism: Spirochaetota bacterium (assembly GCA_034190185.1). Taxonomy (GTDB): domain Bacteria; phylum Spirochaetota; class UBA4802; order UBA4802; family JAFGDQ01; genus JAXHTB01. Next base: position 3,712 of record JAXHTB010000177.1, read on the forward strand.
TACTCAGAGGATATACCCTTTGAACCGTTTCTATAATATTTAATCATTGCTTCCTTGATTTCCCTCTGTTGCGGGGGTTCTTTACTACGATGTTGAAAGAAAAAAAAGGATGCCTTCAGATCATTATAATCTTTTTGTAATTTCTTGTAATCAACTTGAACGGTATATGGTTCTCTTGTATTCCAGCTTCTGCTCCCTTTTACAGTAAATTTTACTTTAGGCAAGTCCGGCTCTAAAATAATTTCCGATTCCTTAGGTTCCTTAGTGACCTCTGTTCTAGTTACTATTGTTCCTTTATCTGTTTCTGACTTGATTTCATCAGATCCATTCTGATCGTTATCTACTTCCTCAAAAGTATCGATATCTGGTATCCGGTCTATTAAAGAATCAGATTCAAATTTCTTTACTGTCTCTTCATTAAACGGGTCTTCAAATTGATTTTGATTGGGTAAATTTGTTAGAGAACTACCATCTAATTGTTCATCATTACTGGGATCGTCATTTTCTATGTGATAGTCCGATTCTCCCTCAAGATTTGATAGGAGATCATCAATGTCATCACCCATACATTCACTTCCTATTATTATGATTCAGCAGGTTGTAATACCTTTTCTAACGATTTTTCTTTTTCTTTACTTCGTTTAGCAGTTTTCTGACGCTTAACAGTTTTAGGCATTTCTGGTAGTTCCTCACCCTTAATGATCATATCAATATCCTCTCTGTTTAACGTCTCTCTCTCGATTAGATTTATAGAAATTTTGTCAAACAATTCAATATTTTCACTAATCAACTCTTTTGCCTTCTCTTTGCAGGCGTCTATTATCTTTTTAACCTCCTGGTCAATTAACTCTGCTGTAACTTCACTGTAATCTCTATGTTGAGATATCTCTCTCCCCAGAAATATCTGTTCCTTTTTTTGACCAAAGGTTAAGGAACCGAGTTTTTCACTCATACCCCATTCACAGGTCATACTTCTGGCAATTTCTGTTGCTCTCTCAATGTCATTGCTGGAGCCAGATGTAATATCCTTTAATTTTATTTGTTCAGCTACATATCCTCCAAAGAGAATAGTAATTTGATTTGACCAGTATTTTTTTGAATGAAGATGCTTTTCAATTTCTGGCAACTGCATTGTTAATCCTAAGGCTCTTCCTCTAGGGATAATTGTGACCTTATGTACAGGATCAGCACCTGGCAATAACAATCCTAATAATGCATGCCCTGTTTCGTGAAATGCAATAATCTCTTTTTCAGAAGGAGAGATCAATACAGATTTTCTCTCTGGTCCCATCATAACCTTATCTTTGGCATCCTCTAGCTCTAACATTGAGACCCTCTTTCTGTTCCTTCTTGCTGCGAGAAGAGCTCCTTCATTAACAAGATTAGCTAGGTCTGCCCCAGTAAAGCCAGGCGTTCCTTTTGCGATTGTTTTCAAATCTACGTCCCTAGAAAGAGGGATTTTTTTTGCATGAACAGCTAGTATTTTTTGTCGTCCTTTTACATCAGGTATATCAACAACAATCTGCCTATCGAATCTACCAGGACGGAGAAGGGCAGGATCAAGAATATCTGGTCTGTTTGTAGCTGCTACAATTATTACACCTTCATTTGTTTCAAAACCATCCATTTCTACTAGCAATTGATTAAGTGTCTGCTCTCTCTCATCATGACCACCTCCAAGTCCAGCACCTCTAAGCCGTCCCACAGCATCTATCTCATCTATAAAAACAATACATGGAGCATTTTTCTTTCCCTGTTCAAAGAGGTCTCTTACCCTAGATGCCCCTACCCCAACAAACATCTCCACAAAATCTGAACCGCTTATAAAGAAAAATGGAACATCAGCTTCTCCAGCGATAGCACGTGCTAATAGTGTCTTACCAGTTCCAGGGGATCCCATTAGTAACACACCTTTAGGGATACGAGCACCAATATTTATAAATTTCTTTGGATCTTTCAGAAAATCCACTATTTCACCTAACTCCTCTTTTGCCTCTTCTACACCTGCAACATCAACAAATGATATCTTTTTTTTATCATCTGGTTGAATTTTTGCTCTGCTTTGCCCAAAAGAAAGCGCCCTGTTGCCTGTTGACTGGATCTGTCTTACAAGTAAAAACCATATCAATCCAAGGAATATTAACCAAGGTAGAAAATTTAGTAATCCTTTTATAAACAAATTATCTTCCTCTTTCTCACCTTTTATCTCAATGTTTTGATCAATAAGGGTCTTAATTAAGGTCGGGTCCTCATAAGGGATTGTAGTATTAAAAAGATATTCATTATCTCCTTTGATATAAATTCCCTCTATCTTTTCTCCATCAATAATTGTTACAGTTTTTATCTTTCCATTATAGATTTTTTTAATAAAATCACTGTATTGTAATGATTCTATATTAGTCCTTGGCACATCATTCATTTTATAAATCGCCAACATTAGAACACCTATTATCATAATAAATGCGATCTGTTTACCTCTTTTACTCATTTCATCTCCTTGTTGAAATTCAGCTGTAATCTGGCTGATTATTTTTTAAAAAACTATATATATAAAGTATATAACTAATGATTCAAGAATAAGCACCTTTAGTGCTAACTATTCAAATATTCTAAACTTATAATTATTATATCATCATAGATGGGATTATTAATCAAGCTTTTTCAGACACTCATTATTATATATTTGGAAGGACCGCAGGTTTAACTGTTCACAATATCTGAATATAGGCGATATAATAAATCCAACTGGATCATTTAGAATAGATTATTCCTCTATAATCAATTATTATCAATCCCACATTTGAATAGCAAGTATTTTTTTGGAATTTGGTTTAACCCAAAAATCGATAGAAACCCTATTTGGAAGATCTATTGTAAATTGAGGTAGAAAGGCGGCAACCTCTGAATCTATATCAAGTATTGGAATACTATTTTTAGCAATATTATCCAATTTTTCTTCTATCAATATCTCCTTTATCTTTTTTGTGCCGAACTCCAATCTTATTCTATCTCCATTGCGTCTATTTCTAAATATAATATAATTATTATTCTCATTTAATGCAATAAAAACATTACCCTCTTTATTGAAATTATATTTAAAAAAGGGGAATTCAACAATATTGATATTAATAGTCTTACCAATTTCCTTTAAATACAATCTTTTTTCTTTTCCATCACTTAAATCAATATTATATTCCCAATGATATATTTCCCTTTTGATAAATTCCTTTTTATGATAAATTACAATAAATTGTTTTTTATTTATTGTGCTTTTCTTTACCAATAAATTCCTGTTTTCATATAAATATAAATGACTCTTTTTCACTTTTACCCTTCTATATACTTCTTCAAGCATTCCTCTTTGTACAGTCACTCCAACAATTTCTCTTATAGCTTTTGATATAACATATTTAAATACCCTCTTATCATCGATATATCTGTCTAACTCAATATAAATGGACTCTTCTTTTACTTCATAAAGATTACCGAATTTCTCAAAAAGCAGGTCGTTGATAAGGGATTCTCCTTCTTCTGATGCGTTTGCAATTGATAGGATGGCTTTATCTGCTCCTGAGTATCTATCATATATCATTGGCAACAGGGAATTGCGTGTGTAGTTCCTAAGATATCTATTTTCACTATTCGATGAATCTTCTCGCCAAAAGATTTTATTTTCTTTTAGATGTGAATATATCTCTTCTGAAGATAGAAAAAGTATCGGCCTTATTATATTATCCCTTTTATTCCTGATCCCGCACAATCCATGAAGACCTGTACCTTGAAATACTCTCATAATAATAGTTTCAATATTATCGTTCTTGTTATGAGCAGTAGCAATTAGGTTGTAACCGCTTTTATTGCATATTTCATTTGCTATCTCATATCTCTTATATCTTGCAAACTCCTCAAATGAAGCTTTTTGTGTTTTATTACTAAAGTCAAATTTTCTAATAAAAATATCCAATCCTTTCTCATCAGCGACCTTAATCATAAAGGTTTCATCCTCATCGGACTCCTCTCCTCTTATCATAT
>JAXHTB010000178.1:0-7743 GCA_034190185.1 Spirochaetota bacterium
ATCCATTATTGAGTAAATTCCGTTATTTGTCTTTGCCAATTCAGAAAAAAAATATTGTACTGTATTGCTGTCTCTGAATAGATTATTTAACATTTTTTGAAGTATCGGATTTGTTAATGGTTGTTTTAATATCCTATCCCCTGGATTGTATACACTTATACCCTCGCCAAGCTTTCTGTTGAATTGATATTTCCTAACATATATCATTTTAAAAATGCCTGCTGGGGAGCTCATTTTATCCAGCAGGGTTTGATATATTGAATTACAGATTGTGCAAAGTTCATTTTTAAAAACCCATTCATACTCTTTCCTATTGAATAATTTTTCCTTGAACTTGTCATCTTCAATAAAATTATCAATAAATTCTTTTCTAAATTGTTTGGGTATTGCAAGTATTGGATTATCATGACTGGGGCATGGTATCTCTAATGTTGAAGAATCGGACATGAATTTGTGAAGATCATCAATTTGATTAGGATTATCATCATTTGAAAAAATTAGATTGTTTGTATAGAAATTATCTGGGATTATATCTCTTCTTCGATAATTCCCCACCTCTTTTCTATCAATTTTCCAGATAATTTCATATGTAAAACCTTGATCCGTGTTTGTGAATTCCTCAAGTTTTAAAAGTAGATTGTTTAAAAAAGTGCTTTTCCCGCTTCCAGTAGGGCCTTCAAATATATAAATTGTATTGCGTTGTCCACCCTCCCTGAATGACTTTGCCAAATTTACTAATCTGTTAGCAAAGGGTCTATCAGCAAGAAAAGGTGTATCAGTTCCCTCTACAAATAAGTATTTGCAGTCATACTTGATGTAATTTATTGAATCAGGATCATCTGGATATTCATCAATTCCTTCACCAATATATACCTGTATCATATCAGAAAATAACTGAAAGATATTACGAAATATGTTATTAGGATTTTTTGATGCAAGTTTTATGAAATCGTCAAATGATATTGAGGAGTGAACCTCTTTTTCATTTAATTTTTCCTTTAAAATTTGCAGAGCAGTTTCAGCAGACATATTTTATTACTCATTAAAGAAATTTTTTAGAGAGTCCTTTGTTCTTAATTGTATATAAAACACGTTTATATTCAGGTTCTGATCTATTGTCAAATTGTGTCCTATTCCAAGCTGCGTCATCATGTTTTTTTACAATCTCGCTTGTTTCAAAATGAACAGAGCTGCCGTAAAGGTATTCAATACCGATCATAGTGTTATGTATATATTCCTGAACTAAGGGTTTGCCTTCAAAATGATGATTGAGATATAATTCATTATTTTTTATCTTTGATTCTTCTACTGTTATATGAGGAGGATGATAGAGGGAGTCTATAAGCATTTTCTTATAGTCCTCTGCATTTTTGCTTTTAACATAGTATTCAAAGACACCTTTCCCGGGATTTAAACGTCTTCCAACCACATAAAGTTTATATTTATCTACAAATTCCTGATCAACAAAACTATTGATGAACATGAAGTCGCTATAATTATCTCTTATATCAAATATATATTTAAGTCCACTATTAGTTTTTTGATTATATTTTTCTCTTAAATTGATATCATTTATTTTTTGGTAATTATAGGATAACTTTCCTTTGTTCGCAAGTTCCTCGATATGCATCAACAATCTCCAACCTATCGCATACGGATTAAGACCTGCTTTTGGCATTGACATTACTCTTGCATTTATTCTAGCAAAGTCAACCTCATGTCCAGTAATACTGTCATCCTGAAGGAACAGTTTTTCATGCCAATAACTTGCCCATCCCTCATTTAGTATCTTTGTGCGAATCTGCGGCTCAAAATTTATGGCAGTTTTCCTAACAATCTCAACAACAGATTTCATCCACCTATTTTTTCTTTCATTAAGGAATTTTGAATTGTCGTTAATATATTTTATTATATCGCTCCCAGCGCTTTGTTTATCTTTATTATTATTTTTCTCCCTGATAAAGAAGGATTCAAATTCAGGGTGTTTTTTTTCTATTTCAGAAAAAAAAATAGTTTCAAACATATCAGGAAATTTCTTTTTGCATTCATTGTATCTGTCAATTTCTTTATAGTATTTACTTGTGGAGGTTTTTAATATTTTGTTGAGGAAAACATCAAAATAAAAGTCTATTTTTTTTGATGCTTTGATCTCCTTAGGAAAATTTATTTCAGCAAGCTCGTCATAAAAACCTGTAAGATTATCAATTCCTCTAGTAAATTCAATTATATAGTCAACCCACCTGCCATTCTCTGATCTGAGATCAGCAATTAATCGTTTATCTGCTAATGCTGCACCGGCAAAATCGTCGTTCCATGTGTGTTTATACAGTGAGTTATTTTGAAAGAAGTCAATATGTGCCAGAACATGATAAAAGATCATTACATTAAGCCAATCAGGATTATTGTCGTTATAAAATGAAATAGCAGGTCTTGTATTTATTACAGTTTCATAAGGATTGTTAGGATATAATTCATATATCTTTCTCTCCTGAAGAATTTTTATATCATGAACCCAATAATCATATAGGGTAGGTATCATATTCTTTGGCGAAAGATCTAATAAATCTCTATTCGTTACTATATACTCTAGAGTCTCATTTTGGAAAGATAGTCCTGCCTTGGTTGCGTTCTCTTTGCATCTTTCCATAATTTTTTTTATTCTTTGATCAATTAGTTTCATCTTTATGATACCATCTTTTTTATTCCATCAATGATCCTTTCCTGGTCGGAATCCAGTTTAATAGTATCCATTCGGATCAGTTTATCATTCTTTAGAATTCCGGATTTTTTCAGGTATTTCTCTACAACACTATCTCCAAAATATGTATAATCATTAAAGGAATAGGTATTCTGAGCAATGGTTATCCCAATCCTGTTAATGTAGAATAAAATTTTTTTTAACTCTATTATTGCATCCTTACCTTCAGTATCCCAGTCTTCTCCATCAGTTCCCTGGAATATATATATATTGTAATCATTTACTAGGTTTTCTCTCTGTACTATCTCGTTTACAAGTTTATATGCAGAAGAAATTTTTGTGCCTCCTGCAACAGTTGAGTTATGATAAGTATAAAAATCTTTTACTTCTTTTGCTGTGTCATCATGAAGAATAAATTTTGTTAAAACATTATTTTTATATTGAAATACCAGCCAGCTATAGATCAATAAATGCTGTGAAACAATAAGTTCAGTTGGTTTTCCACTCATCGATCCGGAGTAATCTCTTACAAAAAAAACAACTGCCTGTGATTCAAAATCCCTTTCTTTTGAGAGTGTTCTAAAGACTTTGTCTTTTGGCGCAACGATTAGATTATTCGGGAGAATGTTATTGATATCTGGTATATTCCCAAGAAAAAGGTTTGTCTCAATTATCTTCTTAAGTGTTGCTTTCTTATCCAGTACCTGCCCGAACCCTCTGTTCATATCTGTAAGTTCGTAGATATGTTTTGTGAGGGATCTTTTTTTTCCTTTATTTTGTAAATTAGGTAATTTAAATTTTTCTGTTAGAATTTTACCAAGATCATATGCTGTAGATTCAATTTCATGAGAAGTATTTGACCCATGACCCGATCCCGAACCGTCGCCATCTTCAGTAGAGTGGATCGGTTCCTCTCCAATTACCTCTCCTTCATCTTCATTACCTGCTCCTCCAGTTTGGGCTTCCTCCTCAAAGTATCTTGTGTCATGGATAAATTTTTCTTCAACAACTGTTGGAACAATTACAACATTATTTTCCCCTTCATTTGAGGGTTTAATTATCTTTCCTAATCGTATTTTTTTGGGAAAACCATCCTCCTTTCTTCTTTCATCACGGCGCAGCAATTCATCAAGAGATTTTAGAATATGTACATGTATTGGGGAAGGAGACATGTTTTGGATTGCAGTTAGATCATTTGAGCTGTATACTTCACCGCTTTTCATATTTAATTCTCGTCCTCTTGTGTACAGAAATACTCAATTGTTTTCTGGGCACATGTTTTGCAGTATCCTATTTTATTAATCATTGTATCGATCATTCTGTCATACAACTTTTGGTTATCTTCATTACTTCTATTTGCAAGTGCTCCCATTAAGCTGCCAGCGCCTGCAATATCAGATTTTAATTTAACGTCAGTTACCGCTTTTACAAGATTTAGGTTATCCATAAAATCGTAATTTCGGTCAACAGATACTTTTTGACCGTATATTTTTCTAATTGAATTCCTGAATGTTTCTTTTTGTTCATTTGTTTTTAATCCTAATCTGTCCTCAACACCGTCAATATATTTGCTGTCGATTTTAATCGCTTTTAGCTCGTTAGTCTGTGGATCTGCATATTTCCACATATTGTCGGGACCAAGATTTTCAGCATCAACGCCAATGATCATATTTACATAATTCATAACATCCTTTCTTATAGCTTGTGGTTCATCCATATATGCATTGAAGATTGCGATCATAACCTGTTCACGATAAAGTCCCTTGGCTATCTTTAAATCATCAATATATTTCCCTCTGTCTGCCGCGTCAGTAACATAATCAAGGACTATTCTCTCTAAACATTTAAAGATATCCTCAGCGTACATACACTTGCCCTCATTAGTTTCTGACATTTCAATTAGAAGCTGAATCGCTCTGCCAAGATTTCGTTGTCCTAAACCCTTTTGCCCAAATCTCTTGGTGATATCAGGTTCAGTGTTCAGATCATCAATAACCTCTGTCAATGTTTTAATACTCTTCTCTCCTGCAACCTCTCCTGCTGCAAGTTTCATCATTTCAATAGGGGTTAGTTTTTCAGTTCTTGGCAGTCTCGTTAATGTAACTGCCACAGAAGCAGCATAATTTAGATTAGGATCTTGATGAAGATTCTCATTTGTAAGTGTAGTTTTTGAAGTACTGCCTATAGCATATTCAGTAAGCTCACTCTGTTGTTTGTAATCTGTATTATGAGATACATAGCATATTCTGCATCTGTCAACAATTGGGGCTTCTTCCTTTTCAGATACAAATCGATTGAACTCGGAGTTGTTGCTTGTTGCGATTATGAGCGTGTCAATAGGCCATTTGTAACCATCTATTTCAATATTCCTATTTTGTATAACGCCCAAATATACTTGAACAAGATCTTTCTTATTTTTAAATATTTCATCGCTAAAATGAATGCCTCCGCCTGCGACTCTAGCTAAAGCACCCCGCATCAGATCAAATCGGTAGGGATTGTTCGTATCCTTAATATTTAATAGCCGTTGTATTGATTCTTCTCCAATAAGGTCTACAGCGGATGATGTTATTTTATCCTTAGCAGAATATTTCCCGGTAATAGTCCCTAGATTTTCGCTAATAGGCACAGGAACAACCTCAATAAATTCAAATATTTTTTTTATATCGTAATCACAGTGCATTTTAATATCGTTTATAATATAATTACTGCATGCGCTAAGAGGTCTATAATTTGAATATAATATGTCAATTTTAGAGTCTGAAAATCCAGCTTTTGATAAGAATTCTTTATTCTCATCTGTTGAATCAAATAGGTTCATAGCCAGGATCATCGGATCCTCAAATGTCTGAGATTGAATTGAGTTTATCTGACCATAAGCTTCAAGTTTATTTATATTAATGAATCTAAATGAATACTTTCTATTGTTTTCCTTTGAAAGAAATTTTCTATATTGTTCACATAGATAATCTACAAAGAATGTTTTTCCATTGCCTGGTTCCCCCACAAGAACGAATGCCATCTCAGATGATGATCCGCCTTCTGAAGCATCTTTTACATAAGAAACAAAACTATTAATCTCATCGTACATTCCTATAATATGTTTATTACCCATTCTGAAAATCTTAAAATCGTATGTTGTCCTTCCGTCTACTGTAACTTTTTGAATTAAATCTGGATCTTCTAGGATCATCCTGGCTACTGATTGAAAAGCATTTTCAAATACTCTTTTACCATTTTGAGCTTGGGTAATATATTCATTTAATGGCATGGAACTTAGACTCATGATCTAGTCTCCTAATTAATGAATTTTTTTTCTTACAAAATTGCTGCAGGTAAATTATTTTTTATTTGATAATTATTGTAATATTTATCCTTTTCCTTAGGATAGTTTATAGGCAAGTTAAAGAGACAGGAGATCAGTGGCAATAGATATTGTGAAAGGAGGAGATGGAAAAATTGAATAGTTCATCTCCATATCTCCTCAATTTACCTATCTCCTTTTCTAATACATTATACAAGGAAGTATATGAAAAGAAGAATTTTTATGTGTTTTTATAAAGCTTATTAGTTTCTATTAAATAATAACATAAAAATAATTATAATTCAATCTTTTTTAATATAAAAAAAGCCGATTTGAAGTTTGGACATATATTATTTTGTAGAATTTGAAAGTATATAATTTATATAAATAATTTTAATTTGAATAGTTAAATAAATAATATTTCCGCATAAAACCCTTTTCGGTCTACTTATTGTTATACAATAAATATTTATTGAAAAAATGTAACAACATATCAATAATTGTATTGACGTATAAATTATTATTTTTGAGAACTTTATTATTATAATCTATATTTGGATAATTATGATAGAAAATATACAGAAAAGAGTTCTTAATGTTCTTGAATGGAACAATGTCCTCTATGAGCTTGAGGCAAGATGTAATACGTTAATGGGACGGCGTATTGCTTCCAATCTTGTTCCTCTTTCTTTTGAGGATACTCGATTTAGGTTGAGGGAGATTACTGAATTAAAAGAGATGATTATCCAAGGGGATGCTCCTGACTTTAATGGATTATCCGATGTTTCACCTTTGCTAAATATAATAAAAAAAGATGGAGCGCTGTCACTTGAGGAGCTTTTTCAGTTTAGAAATTTTTTCCTAGCTTCGGAGAGGTTGAGGGATTATCTGTATTGTAATCGTATGAAAATGGAATTTATTACAAAGGATTTCAGCAGACTTCATAAACTTGAATATTTAAAGGAACTCCTTGCAGCATCAATAACAGATGACCGTGAACTAAGCAGGTCGAAGTATCCTCATTTAAAAAAAATCTGGAAAGAAATAATTTCCAAGAAGCAGGAAATTGAGAAAAAAATGATGCGGATTATCAATTCTCCTTCAACGAAGAATATCCTTCAGGAAAAAATATTTAGCATTGTAAATGAGCGTTATGTTATTCTTATGAAAGCAAATATGAAGGGAAGAATTAAAGGCACAGTCCATGATCATTCCTCCAGTGGAGCTACCCTATATGTAGAACCAGATGAGATAATTGACATGAATAATAAGTTAAGTATGCTTCAGATAGACCTTCAGGTTGAAATTAAAAGGATATTGAAAAATCTTTCTATGGAGGTTGGCAGATATGCTGATGAAATTTTGGAAAACCTTAATATTCTTGCATATCTTGATTTTCTATATGCTTCTGCTAAGCTGAGTATATCTATTAGGGGAAATGAACCAGAAATAACATTAGAACCTGTAATGCATCTTCGAAGTGCAAGGCACCCACTGTTATATTTAATGAATTCTAAAACTGTAATACCTAGTGATATTTCCCTAGGGGAGGATTATAACTGCTTAATTATTTCTGGAGCTAACACAGGAGGGAAAACAGTTCTATTAAAGACAATTGGTCTTTGAAATAAAGTATTGCTTTTTTTCGCTTTTCATTAAAAAAACGCCATGCTTCTCACGAATGAATTCGTTAAATGTATAATTTTGGTATTTCTTTAGCCTTCTGTTTATGATAACCCAG
>JAXHTB010000179.1:0-7740 GCA_034190185.1 Spirochaetota bacterium
CAGGATATATATGGAATTCTCTTAGGCTCCGAGGGGGTACTACAACTAATGCAATAATCTCAGTTAAAAAAAATAACCTTATCAAATGTAAAGTAAGCCCTCCATGGCTTATTTTACCGCAACAGAATTTCGATAAATTACCTTCATGTAATTTATCGAAATTCTGTTGCGGTAAAATATTCATTTGTCATATCAACATTAGAATGTTTGACCTGAATTACATAATAAACCGAGAAAATAAGATCAAAAATTATTAGATTCTTATCCAAATAATAATATGATTTCCTTTAAGTCAAGAAATTTATGCTTAATGTATATAAGTTGACCCGGTTTTTCTAGGGAATATTAGATAAATTTACTATTGCCCTTACAGCGTCACTTCTTATTGATGCTGCACATTTATTCTTGACGCCATTTCTTTGGAATCTTTGAAGCTTTAATCGTATTTTTCTTAAATCTCCTTCAGGAAGAAAACGTTACATCTGTCTTCTATTGTCTCACTGAAATCAATTTTAAAAAATTCCCAAAGTCAATTCTCAATTCTTCTTTTATTATGATTTAATATTATTATAACTGATAAATAAAAATTGATTCCTGGAATTCAGTTGACTTTGCCTTAAAGCCTGTTATCTATTGATTGATAATCAATCGAATAAGGAAAATCGACATGAAAATTTCATCCAGTTTTTCATCATTTATTATCATAAGAATACCCGCACTTTTCATTCCCTTAATAACTCTTGCCATTACTTTTCTTTACCCATGCAAATCTGCATCAGCGATAGACCGGAAAGGAATACCTGAGGTAATAAGTGAATTTGCTAAAAAGCATAAAAAATATAGAATTGCAGCTCTCGATTTTGCAAATACAGAAGGGAGAAAGACAAGGTTTGATGGATATATTGCTGACACAATTATTAGCGAGCTAAGTAAGTATTCCTTTGTACTCTTAGAACGCAAGAGGTTAAAGCTTGTTCTCTCTGAGCATGCCATATCTCAGTCCGGTGTTATTGATCCGGATAAAGCCCTAACGATGGGAAAATTTTTGCCTGTTGATCTTATCGTTTCCGGATCATATACAAGAATGGGCAGAAGGATTGCCATAAACGGCAGATTTATTCATGTAGTTACAGGAGAGATAATCTATGCATTCTCCTGTTCAATTGAAGAGGCAGGCAAGGGAGATGACGCAGTGAATGGAAAAATTGACTGTACTTCGAAAAATACACCTATCCTGAATGCCCTTAAGAACCTTCGGGACAACGAAAAAATACAAAATGCAGTAAATACTGCGATAAAAACGCCTTTCGATAATATATGCGGAAAGGTTCATTTCAAGGTAATGAGCACATTTATTAGAAATAAAATATTTCCTCAAAAATACAACCAATTTCTTAAAAACGCTCTACCCTCAATTGCTGATCCTTCCGGGGATTATAGAACCAGAGAAATTATGCGATATTTTGCCGCTGACGGCAGGGTAGATGACGATGAATGGAAGATATGCATAAATGCATTTAAAAAGATAAACAATTATAGCGGGCAGGCCTACCTTGGATATATGCTTAATAATAGAATTGAGAAAAGGCCGATAGTTAGAAAACGAATTGATGAGATTATCGATCTTGTAAAAAAAGGAGAGATTGGAAGGCCTTTAGCAATCAGTGAAGTTGATATCTTCTTTTTAATATTTAACGCCCTCAAAGTGACATACAAGAGAGATTTAGCAAATTCAATTTATGTTTTCGCCAAATATCATACAATGATCCCTGACAACGATAAATATAACAAAAAAGCCGCAGGTCTTTTAAGCACAATCTATTTCAATGAGAAGGACAGAAAAGAACAAAAGAAGGCCCTTAAGAATATATTAACCTTTTATAAAAGCCGTGCCACAACAGATTTGATGGCGGGAAAGGCAGCTGACATCATAAAAAAAATTTCAGGAAAAATTGATGCCCCTAAAAAAACTGATAAAAATAAAATCCGAGCATATAAGGAAGACCTTAAAATAATAAATGTTCAATTAGCTGACTTTATTTGCACATCTGTTGCAGCGGCAAAGAAGAAGAGGTATCGATATATTGTTGCAGACCGCACTGAGTACATTTTGAGATACAGTATAAAATGCGAGCATACACCCACAATAAATGACCTGATTGCAGATATGCGTTCCCGAGACTGGAAAAGAAAACTAACTGCCATTGAACTTCTTTCAAAGATAGGCAAGGCCGCCAAGGGCGCTGAAGCAACAGTAATAAAATACTTGGGACAGAAAGGCTTTGGGACTAATGGAGGTAATCTTCGACGCTTTTGCGCTATTACTCTAGGGAATATTGGAACTACCAACCCTCAGGGCATAACCAGATTGATCGAGTCCTTTCCGGATTATAATCGCGGAGTTTCTTCACATGCCAAAGAAGCAATAAAAAAAATCGGGATTGCCGCCCTGCCCTATCTAATAAAAGGACTTAAACATAAACATCATGCTGTTCGTTATGGCTCTGCCGAAGCCCTTGGCAATCTTGGCAGTAATGCGAAAAAGGCTGTGCCTGCATTAAAAAAAATTGCAAAAAACGACAAAGATCCCTATGTCCGAAAACAGGCAAAGGGAGCTGTTCAAATGATAACAAATGATTTTTGATATTATCTCACATTTATTTGTTGATCTGTTATAGTTCAGCTTCTGTCTAAAAAATGAAAATATTTACTGCAAAGACACACTCTAAGTGTAACGAAGAAGGCCCCCTGGGATGGGGTGTAAAATCTGTTAAGAAATGACGGATTTCCTTTCACCCATTTTTAACCGCAAAGCCGAAAAGAACGCAAAGTTTTTTCTTTTCATTATAAGTTATTTACCATACGCTTAATTCCGTCTTTGATCAGAACAGATTTCCAATTAAAAATAAAACCCAATCGTAAATTTTTTAATTTTAAATATGTGAGAAGTTGGGCTTCGTGAATTGTTAATATCTTCCTTACTGTTTTATTTTCAATAATAATACTATCTACTACAATCATATCAAGCCGATAACCTGATTCTATAATTATTTCATCATATTTCATAGGTAATAATACTTCAAAATCTACTTTTAATCCTCTTTTTTCAATTCATAAGTCATAAGTAAGACATTTCTGGTAAGCAGATTCCAATAACCCAAGACCTAAATACCGATGAACTTTTATAGCAGAACTTATAATTTTATGTCCAATGTCCTCAATATTATTCAGATCTAATCCCTCACATATTTTTTCTTTGCGCCCTTAGCGTCTTTGCGGTTTAATTTACCTGCTTCTTAAAAATATAGAAAGGGTAAAAGAGCGCAAGAGGTCAAGAGACCAATCAAAGGTCAAGGCGGCTTTGGCAGACCTGCACAACGCTGCTATGGATGAGGATATCAATCTCTTTGAGGCTGTAATAAACGCCACAAAGTCCAGGGTCAGCAGCGCTGAGATATTAGAGAAACTGCGAAAAGCGCTTGGGCGTGATAATATTCCGACAACGCTTTAAAATTAAAGAAATAAATTTTTGATACAGATATAAAAACTTTAAAATAAAAGGTTACAGTTAGACATCATACATTGAGATATACGCCTATGGTACTAAAGGATTACAATTTTTTTAATTTATGAAAACAGTATTAGCTTACCAATCCTTTTAAATCTGCGTTCATCTGCGGCATAAAATCACAGTTTATCACTATCTTAAGTATAATATATAATCGATGTAGCTGATTACATATTACAGAGGTATATTGCCATGCTTTTTCCAAGGTCTTATCACCTCTTTATCCCTGAATAGATCCAATGCCTGAATAACAATTTGGCGGGTTTTACTGGGATCTATAATATCATTTATTATCTGTCGCGCCCCTGCATTATAAACTGTACAGTATTTCGCTGCAAATTCTTCAATCTTCTGTTTTCTAAGTTCTTCTGGATTACTTGCATTTTTTAATTCGTTCTCGTAGATGATGTCCACGACCTCTTCTGGATCTACCTGCCCTATCTTAGCTGTAGGCCATGCAAGAACCAAGTCAACACCCATCGATTCAGTGCCCATTATATACTCCGCGTCCCCTGAACACTCACCCAGGTAGATCGTAATTTTTGGAACTGTAGATTCACATATTGCAAAAGGAACCTTTGCAACATGACGATCTAGACCCTCATTTATTTCCTCTTCACCAAGACTTAAACCGATACTGTCAACAAGAAACAACATTGGAATATTAAAGCAGTCGCAGAATCTAATAAATCTAGCAGCTTTATCTGAAGCATTTATATCTATGGCGCCTTCTTTTTCCCTAGGATTATTAGCAACTACTCCAACTGTTTCACCATCTAACCGAGTAAAACCGATTACAATATTTTTTGCAAAAAGGGGTTTGGTTTCAAAAAAGTAACCGTTATCAGCAATAAGTTTTATAACTTCATAAATATCTTTATCTTTTCTATCCATTAAAGAGAGATCATTAAGTTTTTTTTCTATTCTATCTACAGGGTCGCTATTCTCAATTCTTGGAGGTTTTTCTTTCCAGTTTGAAGGAAGAAGACTAAGTAACTCCTTTGCTTTCTCAATTCCTTCTTCATCGGAATCAACAACAAGGGCCGATGTTCCAGTAATCTCTGAATGTACCTGAGCACTTCCGATCTCATCGTAAGTCACTTCTTCGGAAACAACTTCCTTAATTACAGGAGGGGATACCAGTGACATAAATACATTAGGACTTCTCCGCATGATCAAAAAATCTTTCATAATTGGAGAATACGATGAACCAGCAAATTGCGGTCCTAACATTATTGATATTTGCGGTACTACGCCTGAAGCATCTGGCGGTGAATACATAAAACTACCGCAATCTCCCAGAGCATATCCACCTACTGCAGGACGAAGGAGAGGTTCTCCCATCATATCCTGAAGTCTTATACCTGCAGAATCAACTATACCGACATAAGGAATGCCCATTTTAATTGCCATATCCATTGCTTTTGCCACTTTGCTATGTTGTATTGCAGATTGTGTTCCACTCATCTGAGTAAAATCATGGGCGTAAACCATAACCTTTCGTCCATTCACTTTACCGTAGCCAATTACAGAAGCATCGCCTGGCAAAAATTTCTGGTCCAATTCATCAAAACCAGTTTTTAAAGGCAATGCCCACTGGTCGAGTTCCTGAAAGGTTCCTTTATCAAACAGCAGCTCAATCCGCTCTCTAACAAAAAGTTTATCCTTTTGACGCTGTTTCTCTATCGCTTTTAATCCCCCACCCTGCTTGTATCGTTCTCTTTCTTTCTCTATATCTTCTATTGTAATTTTATTGTCTATTCTTTCATTTAAACTCATAGATCTTCTCCTTATCTTATAGATTCATGTTATCGTGTTTTCTTGAAGGGCGAGTTTGCTTTTTAAACTCTGTGCAATTTAGTGCATTTATGAGAAATTTTCTTGTGTCGCGTGGATCGATAATATCTTCGTTGGTTTCAAGAGAATGAGACATTACCCTCTTTTCCATAAGTTTTAGACCTTCTTCATATATTCTATTTTTCTCTTCTTCAGTTTCAGCTCGTTTCATTTTTCCAAGATATGTAATTCTGGCTAGTGCAGGAGCGCCCATTGTACCTCGCTCTACAGTCGGCCATGAAATATACCTGTCTGCTTTTGTAAAATTTATAGGCATGACAAGACAAGCCCCGCCATAAAGCCTTCTTACGATCACATTTATCTTTGGAACTGTTGCTTCACTTGTAGCATGTATTACCATACATCCATGCCTCAGAATCCCCCTTCGTTCCTCTGTGCTGCTGGGAAGAAATGCAGGGCAATCTGAGAAGTAGATCAATGGAATATTAAAGGCATCGCAGAATCTTGTAAATCTTGCATGCTTTCCTGAAGTATCTACATCTAGACAACCTGCTTTCCATGCAGGATTATTCGCTATTATACCTACAGTACGGCCGTCAAGTCGTGCTAATGCTGTTGTTAGGTTATGCGCAAACACCGGCTGAATTTCGAGGAAAAAACCGTTATCTACAACTCTTTTAATAACCTCCCGCATATCAAAGACCTTTCTTGAATCTGCAGGCACAATTTTCATAATATCATCTAATGTTCTTTCAGGACTGTCATTATTGTCAATAATGGGCGCTTTCTCTTCATTGTTTTTAGGCAAAAGTCCTAATAGCAATCTGCATTTTTCCATACAATCTTCATCATTTTCAGCAAGAAGATCACAAGATCCACTTTTTCTCGCATGCGTTGTTGAGTCACCGATCTTTTCATTGCTTATCGATTCTCCCCAGGTATAAGAATTAGGCGCTGCTCGCATAAAGCTAGATTCCTTAACCATAATGACAATATCTGCCAGCCTTGCAGATATTGCAGAAATTCCTTTACAATTTCCCATAACAAGTGAAATTTGCGGGATAACACCAGAGGATAATGTCTGGAAATACATCATAGCTCCAGGAGAGAAATGTCCGTGGGCTTGTACTATATCCTGTGCTCTCATTCCTTCTGAGTCGTATATACCTACAATAGGAACCCTTTCGCGAAGAGCCTTTTCCATTAGTGTTACTATCTTCCGTAGATGACTTGAAGCCATTGAACCACCCAAAACAGTGGCATCTTGAGCCCAAACATAAACAGGACGACCATAAACTCTTCCATAACCTGTGATCACAGCATCGCAGGGCGCTTCTGTCTTATCAAGATCAAAACCTGTCATATAAGCACCTTTAAATATATCAATTTCCTGAAACGTCCCTGGATCAATAAGTTTTTGAATTCTTTCTCTTGCTGTAAGCTTTCCTTTTTGATGTACTTTCTCTATTTCATCAGTACCGCCTCCTTTTTTCAGCCTATCTACAGTTTTACTTATCTCTTCCCACTTCTCTTCAAAGGTTAGCATTTCCCCTCCTTATGCTGGATAATTTTTTTATATATTCAAGTGTTCAGGTATAATTAACCTTATTGCATATCTTTTATTACATGGTGATCTTATCAAATAGTATAGCCCTGCAGCAAGTGATAAATCTCAAACAATCTATATCAGATTGACTTTTTTGTTTGATAGTTTTTTTAAACAAAGTGAATTATTAACCTTTCTAAGGATAATTGTAAAATATTGAAAAGATAGTCTACATCTGAAGATTTATAAAATTTAATTTTCAAATACTGTACTTTTACTAATTATCTAATTTCTGTATAATTTCAAACAGAAGAAATTTGACAAGTATATTTTAAATTTTTATATGTTTTAAAATTATATATTTTATATCTTATAACGCTGCCTGCAGCCGCGCCGAATATGATAAAGATACATTTCCCATTAAACTCTATCTTGATTCCTTTATTTGAGTTTACCTGCAGACGTCTTATACCTTCCAAAGTGCAAGCGCAATTAACACTAGGGTCGAACAGCTGTTCGCCCCTACATATCCTGCTGTTAAAGTATGTAAGATAAACAATAAAGCTGTAGAAAGAAAATTTTGTAAAAATTAAAAATTTTATTGATTTTATACTCTATCA
Organism: Spirochaetota bacterium; assembly: GCA_034190185.1. Lineage (GTDB taxonomy): Bacteria > Spirochaetota > UBA4802 > UBA4802 > JAFGDQ01 > JAXHTB01. Next base: position 7,532 of record JAXHTB010000179.1, read on the forward strand.
TCAATAATTTGGCAGGATTTATATATATGCAAGTTCTAACTAGATAGAGATTTAAAGATTTAATTAATTACATTTATTGGAGTGTATTATGAATAGAAGAAAAAGGCTTTCCCGTTCACGGAGAAAGAGGCAATTAAGCATTGAAGTAAACCAGATCGATTCTTCTTTGATAAATAGTAATGAAATTTTGTTGAATGAATCTTTAACAG
>JAXHTB010000018.1:0-22008 GCA_034190185.1 Spirochaetota bacterium
AAACAATTGCTATGGTCCAAAATGTAAGAAAAATAATGAATGGAACTCTGAAGCTTTTCAAATCAGTTGCATTTTTTTCATAGGTCATACAAACCTGCCTTTGTTGGAATAGAGCTGCATATGTGACTTTCAGGAGATTGAGAACAGGTTAGTAAAAGTGAAGGGAATATTATCTCAATTTGATAAATCGAATTAGACAAAATAGATTAATTTTGTGCATTAATGTATTTAATGGTCAATCCCTTGTTTATCATTCAAATTATTGTCAAACTCTACAGGAAGTTTATCTTTCTAATAAAATATTATAATAAAATTACTTGACAATATATTCTATCGCAAATCTTATAAAAGATTATACAAAATTCAAAGGAAAATCCTTGACACTTGATTTAAATAATAGAAATATTTGATAGACTATATTATTTTCTTATATTTCTCAACTTATATTATACATTAACCAATGATGATTTTTTACACTACTCCATGAATCATAGAATGAAATAAGCGCTTTTCTAAATACCTTAACAATGATAGTGAACGAACTTTATTTATACATATCTATTCTTCATAAAATAAAATCTTTTATTAAGTGACATAACATTAATAGGATAAGATGCTATATATTTCTTTATTACTAATTACAACAGGAATATTTCTGACAATATTCTCAATTATCAAGAATTCTGAAGAGAGATTTTCTCCTTCTATTGACAGTGATCTTTCAGATATTGACTATCTTTCAGAGAAACCAGAAAGTCCTGAGATATCCTATTCCAGAGATAAGGCAAACTTGTATAAGAAAAGTGATGGTGATATATCAAACAGAGAAGAACCAGCAGCAAGTAATGACAAATATGAGAACAAACTTCATCAAATTGATAGTCCTTCTATGGTTCAGGAGTCTAATTTGGAAATATCATCGACAACCTCTGGATCACCTGTTAAAGAATATAATGCCGTGCTTTATGAGGACTCATCAAACCTAATTGATTACAATGAAAAAAATATAATTATTGATACAGAAAAAAGTCAATATAAAAATATAAATCGAATTGGCAAAGGCAAAGTTAGTATAAAAGGGAATGGTATTAATTTTAATATTGATAAAAAATTTTTCCATTTCGATTTCCATAGAATAGAGGATATAAAAAATGGAGAGAATTATAAAGCTCTGTTTCTTAAAGGCAGCGACATAGTTAGACTGTTTATCTTTGAAAATGATCTTCAATTCCCAGATGAATTTGAACTACATCCAAAAGCATAATTCTTAATACTTTACACTAAAATTAGTAATAACGATGATAACGCCCCAATATTCTGATTCTGGAAATAAGAATACAAAGTTATAAAAAAAGCGTTAAATACATTCGATTATGCTTTCAAGTATTTCTATATTCATGTATAATTTTTTTTGGCAATTAGCTGCCGAGAAGGAGAAAATTCTGATTCTGAATATAATGGGAATAAGCAAAAGTGTATAGCAGATATAAAGTTAAGAAAAAAAATAAAAAGAGATATAAGGGGCTTTTATTATTTCTTATATTATTAGGCATTATATATTTCGGATTCAGATACAAAAAATATCTAATCTTTTGGGAATTTACATATAATGAACTTGAAAAAAATGTAGAATATATTACCTCTCTTTCTAATAAAGAAGCAAAAAAAAATGAACTGATTAAAATAATAAAGTCATACCAAGACTATAAAAGTAAAAACAAAATTCATGCAAAAGCATTTATTTTATTAGGAAAAATTCATTTTTTATTAGGAGAGACATATCTACCAAGAGCTTTCTCTGAGCTGCTTACAAGAGACAACATCACATTAATCGATAAAAAGGCAAGGTCAGAATTTTTAAAAGCTATAAGATATCTTAGAAAGGGAATTATATTATCCGATGAAGATAAGAATATGCAAAGTCTTCTCCTCCTGGCAAAAGCATATTTCTATATTGAATATAAGAATTTAAAAGATATTTTCAGTATCATTAATAAAATTGAAGGCTCAATCTCATCAAAAAAAAAAGAAGATATCAAATTTTTTTCGATTGTTTATATTTTAAATCAAAAAGAGGAGAGTGGATTAAAACTGCTTCAAGAAAACACAAGCGCTTCTGAAACAATAGAAGATATGTTATTTAAGGCTACTGCTTTAAGGATCGCCAAAAGATATACAAACTCAATTATAGAGTATAAAAAAATTTTGGAGAAGACATCAGTTTCGGATATAATTAAATTAGTTAATTTTAATCTTGGGAAAATATATTTCAAGCAATCTCTATACAAGGAGTCTTTATCTCACTTAACTGATGCTTATAAGATAGATAATAATGATAATTCTTTAAAGATATGGATAGGAAAGAATTATTCTGCTCTGGGAGACGAGACAAGGGCTAAGATGATATGGGGTGAAGTCGTAGCATCAGATCATACAAATATTGAGGCAAAAAGGTTATTAGGTTTAATGTAACCTGTGCAAAAGTATTGAATAATTTTGTCTTTAATATTTGTATCTTCTCAATTGATCAGAATCCTAGTTGTTTTTAATGTTTGCCATTTGATTAAACATCCGTTTCCTAAATAAACGATTGACCAATCTGTAATAATATAAAAATATTTTCTGCAGAATCTTTTGCCAGCGTAATCGAGGTTTATAATGTTTAAAGTAAAGGGGATATTATGATATTTGATTCTATTTACAGTATGTTTTCTAACGATATGGGAATTGATCTTGGCACAGCTAATACATTGGTACATGTAAAGGGTCAGGGAATTGTATTAAGTGAACCCTCGGTAGTGGCAATGCAGACTGGAACAAGTAAGGTCTTAGCAGTTGGACAGGATGCAAAAAGGATGCTTGGACGAACACCAGGTGATATAGTCGCAATTAGACCTATAAAAGATGGTGTAATTGCTGATTTTGAAACTGTTGAAAAGATGATAAGATATTTTATTACTAAAGTACATAAAAGAAGAGCGCTAGTTAGACCCAGGGTTGTGATCGGCGTACCTTCCGGGATAACAGAAGTTGAAAAAAGAGCAGTAAGGGAGTCAGCGGAACAGGCTGGAGCAAGGGAAATATTTTTGATAGAAGAGGCGCTTGCAGCAGCTATTGGTGCTAATATACCGATTCATGAACCTGCTGGACATATGGTAGTGGACATAGGAGGCGGGACTACTGAAATAGCTGTTATCTCACTGGGGGGCATGGTAGTAGCGGATTCTATCAGGGTGGCAGGAGATGAATTTGATGAAGCAATAATAAAATATATGAGAACTCAGTATAATTTAATTCTTGGTGAAAAGATGTCAGAAGATATTAAATTTAAACTTGGGAATGTCTATCCTGAAAAAAAGCTTGAGATAATGGACATCAGGGGAAGGGATGCTATATCAGGGTTGCCAAGAACTCTTGAAATCGACTCAGCGGAAATCAGGAAGGCTATCAAAGAACCGATTGATCAAATACTTGATGCAATTAAACATGCTCTTGAAAAAACACCTCCTGAACTTGCTGCTGATATCCTTGAAAGAGGAATTGTTATGACAGGCGGCGGATCCCTTTTAAAGGGTTTGGAAAAATATATAAGCAAAGAAACTGGAGTTCCGGTTATTAGGGCTGAAAACCCTCTAACCTGTGTTGCTCTTGGAGCAGGAAAATTCCTGGAAGAAATAAGACATCTTTACAGGGCTAATCTCTCTTAAGCTTGGTGCAGCAGGTTCATGTTTAACAATAAGTAAAGCAAAAGCATATTACCCTTCCTCAGTTATCTTGAACATTAAGTTCTCTGTTTAGTGCTAACGCAAATTCTCTAAGATCAGCAGGAACTATAAGTTTATGTATCTCCTAGCTGTAATAAGTCTTATTCATTAAATAGACAAATTTAAAAATTTTAGGATAATAGTGGAATTTTTAATTAAACATAAAACAATTACAGCTCTAATAGCATTTTCCTGCTTCTGTTTTATTTCGTTATCAGTTCAATCCTCTTCATTTACATTTTCTATTGAAGGCGGATTCAGCTTATTGATAATGCCCTTTCAAAAAGGTTACCATATAATCCAGAGGGGTGTGCATTATCTGTGGGCTGGTTTTACTGAATTAAATGATGTGCAGGAGGAACTTCATCAGACAAGGAAAAAACTTCAAAGTTATGAAGATAATTCGGAAGAGCTATCTGAAATAAAAAAAGAAAATGAAATATTGAGAAGACTTCTACGCATGCAGGAACGCATTTCTTTCGATTCAATACCTGCAACTATTATTTCAAAAGATCCTGACAACTGGTTCAGGACTATTATAATAAACAGAGGGATTAATGATGGCATTAAGGTAAATATGCCTGTAATATCCTTTAAAGGAGAAGACAAAGCAGTTGTTGGCAAGGTTATCGAAGTAAGGAACAGTGTTTCAAGGATCAGACCTTTAATTTCAACAAACATGAAATTGGGAGTTATGTTGCAGGAATCCAGGATTCCTGGGCTGCTTTACGGTTCTTCGCCCAATTCAGAAATCTGTATTATGGATTATATTGCAAAATCAACTTCTATTAAGCATGGAGATAAAATAATCACATCAGGTCAGGGCGGCATATTCCCTTCAGGATTATTAGTCGGAGAAGTAGTAAAATCATACATAGAAGATTCAAGCGCCTTTATAAAAGCAACTATAAAACCTATTATAGATTACACACATTTAGAAGAGGTTTTCGTATTATTAGCAAAGCCAGATGAGGAATTATTTGAATTAATTGAGAATAATAAATGATTACAACATATATCTTCTCCGGAGCGCTTCTCATTGCATCATTGATTATACAAGGACATTCCTCCTTTGATGTCTTGAGGGTTGTAGGAGTAAAACCAGATCTTATCTTTATAGTAATAATATATCTTGCATACAATTTTGGATCATTTTTCGGTGAGATTACAGGGTTTATCGGCGGATTATTACATGATGCAGTATCAAATTCTCCTTTAGGACTACTTGCATTTCCTAAGATGATCATAGCATTTTTTATCGGTATGTTTGGCAGAACAATCCTTAAAGACAATATATTAACTATTTCACTCATGATCTTAACAACCTCCATACTCAAAGGAATAATAACTCTTATACTCTGTTATATATTTCATGAGGGTAGAATATCAACAGTAGTAGCTGTTATCCTCCCAGAATCATTATATAATGCAGTAATTGCTCCCCTTCTATTTTATCTCTTTGATAAGATTTTTCAAGAAAACCTGTCAAAGGAGGGGAATTAGGAAATGACAAAGACCTCCTTGAGGATGCAAATTATGGAGGCTTTTAGGAATAGGATGTACTATTTCCTTATCCTTGCTTTCTTAATGCTTATTATTCTTATAATTCAGTTAATAAATCTCCAATTTATTCAGGGAACAGAATATCTACTAAAGTCAAGGATGAATATGGAGAACTTTATTCCAATTACAGCTCAAAGGGGAGAGATATATGACAGAAATTTTAAATCTGGAGCAACAAATACTGTAATCGCCACGAACAGATCATCTTTTAATCTTACAACAATACCAGCAAGGTTTGCTGATAAAAAGGAATTTCACAATACTATAAATAATCTCTCAAAACTTCTTAATATCACTAATGATGAGTTAATTTCTTCAATTAACGAAAGTGGGCAATGGGAGAGGGTTGTTATAAAAGAGGACGTGGCTTTTAATGTAGTTGTGAAAATAGCATCACACGAGAATTTCTTTCCAAATATAAAATGGGAAGCGGTTCCTATTAGAGTTTATAACTATGGGAATATGTTTTCTCATATTATTGGATACATTGGCTCTATCAGCAGGAATGAATTTAGGAAATTAAAAAAAAGCGGTTATCAACATTACCAAAAGATTGGTAAAACTGGAATCGAAAAGGAATATGATGTAATACTTCGAGGTGTTGATGGATATATAAAAAGAATAGTAGATGTTAAGAATAGAGTTGAGGGAGAGGAGGTTGGTATCCATCCTGTAACTGGTAAAACTATTGTATTAACTATTGATAAAGAAATTCAGAAAACAGCTTATGATGCAATGGAGAATCAAAAAGGTTCAGTAATTGTTGTTAAGCCTTCAACAGGAGAGATATTAGCCCTGATTAGCAAGCCTGATTTTGATCCTAATTTAATTTTATCAAAAAATAATTATGAAATAATTAAAAAATTGACCAGCAATATCAACAAACCCTTTATGAATAGAGCTATTCAGGCAAGATATCCTCCAGCTTCAACATTTAAATTGATAACAGCTATCACTGCCTTGGAAGAAGAGAAATGGAAACCGAACTGGACTATTTATTGTCCTGGAAAGTATACACTTCATGGATATAAAGATAGAGATATCTATTGCTACAAATATCATGGAACTGTTGATATGTACCAGGCCATAGCTGAATCTTGCAGTGTCTATTTTTATCACTTAGGATATAAAATTGGTCCCACATTAATTTTTAAATATGCTCGTTACATGGGATTAGGAGATAAGACAGGCATTGATATAAATGGAGAGATAAAAGGCTTTATCCCATCCAAAAACTGGAAACTAAAAACATTTGGACAGCCATGGTATGATGGAGATACAATTAATCTATCAATCGGCCAAGGATTTATAGCTGTTACGGTTGCGGGAATGGCAAATTTTTTATCCGGCATTGTCAATAATGGAGTAATAAATAAGCTGCACCTTGTTAAAGAAATCCGTTCCCATGACAATAAGAAAATAATTTCAAAAATCACTCCTGAAAAGTTGAAGGAGATTCCTCTTGCAAAATTAACACTAAATTCAATCAAGACCGGTATGAGACTCGCTGTAACAGAAGGAACATCTAGAAGACTTAAATATATTAGAGTGCCTATAGCAGGGAAAACCGGAACAGCGCAGACACGTTCCAAACGGAAAGACGATGCTACTCAGCATGCTTGGTTTATAGGATATGCACCATACAGGGGAGATATTGATAAATCTATTGTTGTTGCTGTATTGGTGGAATATGGAATTGCAGGAGCAGTGAGCGCAACACCTGTTGCTGAAAAAATCTTTGCTAAACTTAAATCTCAGGGTTATTTCTAATGCCTAGCAGAAATGAGATATATAAAATAGATTATATTCTACTTTTTTCAGTTATCCTAATTGTGTTTATAGGAATTTTGTCAATTTACAGTTCGGGATTCGATCCAATTGAAAAGATAAATAATGGATTATATAAAAAGCAGATAATATGGTTTATCACTGGATTTATTCTTATGATAATAATGACATTTGTTAACTATAAACTGATTGGCGATTATTCATTATATATATATATTGCAATTCTCTTATTGCTGATTTTAACTACCATCTTTGGGGAGCCGATAAGAAATACAAGTGCTTGGCTTAATTTTGGATTCTTTTCTATCCAACCATCTGAATTCATGAAAATTGGGGTAGTGGCTATACTGGTAAAATTTATTGAGATCAGAGAAAGAGAAATTCAACATTTTAGGGAGTTAGTAGTCCCTTCTGTCCTGACGCTTATACCTATGGTTATTATAGCCATGCAGCCTGATTTCGGTACAGCTATGATCTTTATTCCTATACTATTCACTATTTTGTATATGGGCGGCGCTGATGTATATCATCTGCTTTCAATTATTGGCATTGCTGTAATTGCGCTTGTAGTGCCTATGATTATTACCTACAGAGAATGGGAGGGTATCAGCAGCACTAATTTCCTTCTCGATTTTTTTAAGGATATTGATCTGATCTTTATTGTATCTGGCATAGTTTTTGTTGTTGGAATAACAGCATTTGTTCTTAATTTCTTTCTAATAAAAAAATATTATAGAAAAATATATATTCCATCCTTTGTCATTTCATTAGGATTACTATTTTCCGTAATTATCCAGAAATTCTTAAAGGATTATCAGAAGAGAAGAATTCTTGTTTTCTTAAACCCAGATCTTGATCCCCATGGATCAGGATATAACATAATTCAATCAAAAATTGCTATTGGTTCAGGAGGGCTTACTGGAAAAGGATTTCTAAATGGAAGTCAATCCCAGCTCGGTTTCCTGCCCGAAAAGACATCTGATTTTATTTTTTCTGTTGTCTCTGAGGAATGGGGTTTTATTGGGGCATTGATAATAATAATATTGCTATTTGTTATTGTCTTTAGGGGCATACAGATTTCACTGGTAGCAAAAGATAAATTTGGCGCTCTCTTAGCAAGCGGAATTACTTCAATCTTTTTCTTTCACATTATAATAAATATTGGCATGACAATAGGTATTATGCCTGTTACTGGACTTCCTCTATGCTTTGTTTCTTATGGAGGATCTAATCTGGTTATGTCAATGATTTTGATAGGAATTCTTATCAATATTCGAATGAATAAATTTGTATATTGATTTAATCAACTTTCTTTTATAGGTTAAAATAGTGATTTCTTTATATTCTCAAATAATTCTATTAGAGATTTGTATTGTGACCATATTGCATCTATTGTCTCTCTATTTTCTAAAGAAGGAAAAAAAATATCGAAGATGGCTAATATGGTTATTGTCCCTTATTATTGTCTTCACACTGATTATATACTGTCAGCTTCGTTCAGACAAATTATTATTGGATAAATTCGATTTATCATTTTCTATCTGGCTCTTATCTGGATTTATAATGACCTATGCGATCTATATCAAAGTTAAAATCGCTGTAAGGATAATTTTAAGAAGAATTAAAGGTGAATATTATCATTACAATATATTTGGGGGAAAGGTTATAAATCAAAGTTATGTTTCAAACTCAGAGTTTAAACTTTTTTTATTTACAATTCCATTTTTTCTTCTCCCTGGTTCATATTTCGTTGCAAGAATAATAAATTGGATATTATATGGGCATCTATGATGCTAAAGATAAAAGCTAAAATTAGCCCTCTATGGCTTATTTTACAGCTATTTGAATATTTCGATAAATTTCATCCAACCCCTTAATCTCACCTGAGGGTAAAATAGGGGGATAAAATTCTGTTGCGGATAAGTAGATCAAACCGTTTTCACTATCTCTTTCAATTTCTTTCAGTATCTCCATTGAAATTCTACCTTTTACTATAAAAGAAATATTTTTTCTTGCAATATAAATGTTTTTTCGATTCTTTGGTAAAAGAACTATAAATATTACACTGACTTAACTATCAAAATAGGAGGTAGTAATGTCTGAAGATAGTATTCTGTTAAAAAAGGAAGGATATATCGCGACAATTACGCTTAATCGTCCTGATAAAATGAATGCTTTGGATTGGCCAGCTCAGGCATTATTAGGACAGAAGCTGGATGAAGTTGAAGATGACGAAGATGTAAGAGTTTTAATAATTACAGGAAATGGAAGAGCTTTCTGCGCTGGGGGTGATGTCAGTGCTCAAAAGAGCAGAATAGGTATGAAAATTGCCGAAAAACGGAAAGGTGCTAAAATGCTGTCAAAGAATCCGTTAAAGATCAGAAAGTTACATGTGCCTGTAATTGCAATGGTTAATGGAGTTGCTGTTGGGGCAGGATGTAATATGGCTCTGGCATGTGATATTATTATTGCTTCGGAAAAGGCAAAGTTTAGCCAAGCATTTGTTAAAATTGGGCTTATACAGGACTATGGCGGAACTTATCTACTTTCCCGCTTAGTAGGAACAAAAAAAGCATGCGAGCTTGTTTTCACAGGTGACTTTGTAGATGCAAATGAAGCATTACGAATCGGTCTTGTTAATAAGGTAGTGCCTGCAGATGAGCTTGAGAAGGTAACAAGAGAGATGGCTGAAACAATATCGAACAGAGCGCCTCTTGCAATGACACTTGCTAAACGTTCTATCTACAATGCTTTTGATTCATTTGATCTTGAGACAGCTTTAGACTATGAATGTTATGTTCAAGGTTTTTGTTGTGAAACAGATGATCATAAGGAGGGTTCAACAGCTTTTGTAGAAAAGAGAAATCCAAAATTTAAGGGGATATAACTAACTTGGAGGATAGTTATGGATTTTGATTTAAGCGAGGAACATCAAATATTCAGAGAAACCGTTTCTAAATTCTCACAAAACGAAATCGCTCCCCTTGGAGCAGAGCACGATCAGAAAGAGGAATATCCAAGGTGGATGTTTAATAAAGCAGGAGAACTCGGTTTTTTGGGAATACCCTACCCTGAAAAATATGGTGGCACAGGCCCAGATACTACTGCCCTTGCAATATTTGCAGAAGAGATCACAAAGGCTGACGCTGGTATATCAATGGGACTGATTGTCCAGACAACTGTAGGGACATCTCCTTTATATAATTTTGGATCAGAGGAGATAAAACAGAAATATCTAATCCCTGCCATCAAAGGAGAAATGGTTGGTTCTTTTGCTCTTACCGAACCAAATGTGGGCTCAGATATATCCTCCATTCAAGCTACAGCTAGAGAGGATGGTGACAGTTTCATACTAAATGGAACAAAGATATTTGTATCTAATGGCATGTCCGCAGACTATGCTGTTGTTGCGGCAAGAACGGAAAAGGGCAGCTCAGGTCATAAAGGCATTAGTCTTTTTCTTGTAGAAACAAATTCTCCTGGTTTTTCCCGCACAGGTTTAAAAAAACTTGGGATACGAGCTCAAGATATTGCTGAATTTGTATTAGAGGACTGCCGTGTTCCTAAGGCAAATCTGCTTGGAGAGCAGGGTAAAGGATTTTATCATCTTGTATCAACTGTTCAAACCACAAGGATAATAGTAGGCGCTTCAAGTGTTGGATTGGCAAAAACTGCTTTTAATACAGCATTAGAATATGCAAAAGAAAGACAGCAGTTTGGGCAGTCAATTGGCAATTTTCAGGGAATCCAGTTTATGTTTGCAGATATGGCAACTGAGATTGAGATGGCCTCACTTATGGTCTATAAAGCTGCTTTTTTAAACGATAAGGGCATAAAATGCACTAAGGAAGCATCAATGGCAAAACTTTTTGCCTCCGAAATGGTAAATAGAGTTGCATATAAAGCCTTGCAGATTCATGGTGGATATGGATATATGAGGGAGTTCCCTCTGGAGAGGTATTTTCGGGATGCAAGAATTATGGAAATCTTTGAAGGAACATCTGAAATACAGAGAGTGATAATATCCAGGGAACTGGGATTGTAAAAATTGAAAATAAATAATAATTAATATTTATTTTCCAATAGTAGAATATATTTTGCTTAAAAAATAATATTGATCTAAATATAATTAACTACTAATTTATAAGGAGGAACATTTATGGATCTAAAGGTTGTTACTTATGAAAAAAGGGGAAATGTTGCGATAATTGCAATGAACTATCCGGAAAGATTGAATGCTCTAAGCGATCAGATTCGTGATGATCTCAGAACCGCTTATGATGAAGCATTAAAAGATAGCGAGATCACTGCAATTATCCTAACAGGATCAGGAAGGGCTTTCTGTGCAGGAGCGGACATTAGTGGTTTTAAATTTGATACTCCAAGCGTTCGCAAATTCATGAGAGATGTAATGTCATTCCTGGCGATGTTAGAGAAATACCCAAAACCTGTTATCGCTGCTGTAAATGGCCTTGCCCTTGGTGGAGGATTGGAGATCGCAATATCCAGCGACATAATTATAGCTTCAGACAAAGCAGTATTTGGTGTTCCGGAGTCTGCTATCGGTCTTGCTCCGGGTTTTGCTATCATTAGGCTGCATCAGCTTGTTGGCAGGGCAAAGTCAAAGGAATTGGCAATGACATGCGATCAAATTTCCGCAGATGAGGCATTAAGAATCGGACTAATAAACAAGGTTGTTCCTCACGACAAACTTATTGATGAAGCTATGATAATGGCAAAGAAAATAGCCTCGAAAGCGCCATGCGCAATTGAGATTATAAAATCATCAATTAATAGGGATCTCCACGGTGAGGAATTAACCTATGCAATTGATGCTATGAGCGGACTTTTTAAGACTGAAGATGCCCAAGAGGGTATGGACGCATTCCTGAATAAGAGAAAACCTAATTTTAAAGGACTTTAAAAAAAACGAATCTTTATAAATAATATTTTTTTCACTGATGGCTTCCTGCCTATTGGAAGTCATCATTTTATTTTAACTTAAACAAATAATTAGATAATATTATTGAAATCAATATAATCGCATAAAAAATTTAATAGAATACCTTCCCTACCTTTCTGCTTGATCAATGTATAAAAATTAATTTTTTACAATCGACTATTGATTTTTATTATGAAATTGGGATACGATATTAAAGATCAAATTATGTTTTATCTAAAGAAATTAAACTTTGGATAAACTTCTTTCATCTATATCGTGAGTTAAGTAAATAATACAACTAATAAAGCAGTATTATATTGATGGAAATACTTATGATTAAAGGATTCATTATGCAAAGTAAAAAGTGAGCTATTTTACATTTTCTCAATCAGTAATACGACGGCAGATTTAAATAATTTCAATTACATAACTCATGCCGACTATTCACTCGTATAAACATTTTGATTCCTTTAGTGCAAATAGCGTTTATCTTTAACAATATATACGATCTTAAGGAGGTTTAGTTTAATGATTCAATTTACAGATGAACAGATAATGATCCAGCAGATGGTGAGAAAACTAGCAAAGGAAAAAATTGCTCCCAGAGCTGCTGAGGTAGATGAAAAGGATGAATATCCAGAGGATCTTGTCAAAATATTTGGGGAGCATGGTCTCCTGAACCTTGTATTACCAGAAGAATATGGCGGTATAAATGCAAATAATACTACACTTTGTATCGTAATTGAAGAACTTGCAAAGGTATCTGCAGCATGTGCGCTTGCTGTGTTTACTACTCAAGCTCTTACCAACGTTCTGGTTCGAGGCGGCACAGAAGAGCAGAAGAAAAGGTTCTTCCCTAAATTCGCAAATGGGGATAAAGTATGCGCCTTTGTTCTTACAGAACCTGATGCTGGTTCTGATGCCGCTTCAATGCAGACAAAAGCTATTCTTGACGGCGACTACTATATATTCAATGGAAATAAAATTTTTATTACAACAGGAGAAGTGGCTGATTACTATCTTGTATTTGCTCTAACTGAACCTGGGAAAAAGTCAAAAGGAGTAAGCGCATTTATTGTTGAGAAGGGCACACCTGGATTTACATTCGGGAAAAAGGAAAAAAAGATGGGATTACGAGGAAGCCCTACTGCAGAACTTATTTTTCAGGATGCAAAAGTACCAAAGGAAAACCTTTTAGGTAAAGAAGGTGATGGATGGAAATATCTTATTGAATATGGAAACTTGATGCGAACTTGGGGAGCTGCTTCATTATCCCTTGGAATTGCTCAAGGTGCATTTGAATTTGCAACCGAATACGCTAAGGAAAGAATGCAGTTTGGAAAACCTATTGCAAGTTTTCAGGCTATTCAGTTCATGTTAGCTGATATGTCAATGCAGATAGAAGCTGCAAGATCTCTGATCTACAGGGCATCAGTATGTGTTGACAATGGAGCCCCAGTTAATGAAATTGAACTCATGGTATCTATGGCAAAATGCTTTACTTCAGATATGGCTATGAAGGTAACAACCGATGCTGTTCAGATATGCGGAGGAAATGGTTATACAAAGGATTATCCTGTAGAGCGAATGATGAGGGATGCAAAGGGTGTACAGATATTTGACGGAACAAATCAAATTCAGAGATTGATAATTTCAAGACATGTGCTAGGTATGAAGTAAAAAATAAATAACTATTTGCTACTAAAGGAGGCAGATATGGATTTTAGTTTTACTGAAGAACAAAATATTCTTATAAAGAGTGTTCATGATTTCATGACAAAGGAATGTCCTCCTGAATATGTAAAGGAACTTGATGAAAAAGAGGAATATCCTTATGAGTTATATAAAAAAATGGCAGACCTTGGTTGGTTTGGTTTAGCATTTCCAGAAGAATACGGCGGTAGCGGATTAGGAGCAGTTGACTTTGTATCTGTAGGAGAGGCAATGTCGAATCATTCTTTTGAAATAGCTGCAGGATTCGGAATAAGTATATTTTGCGGTTTAAATATAATTGAGAACGGCACAGATGAACAGAAGAAAGAATACATACCAGGTATAATAAGCAACGAAAAGAGACTCTCTATCGCTATTACAGAGCCCAATGCTGGTTCTGATGCTGCATCTCTTACAACCTCAGCTGTTCTTGATAAAGATGAATGGGTGATAAATGGGCAGAAGACCTTTCAAACAGCCGCAGATGCAAAAGACAATGTAATGAGTCTCTATGTAAGGACTGACAAAGATCTGCCAAAGCATAAAGGTATCAGCATGCTCCTTGTTCCAAGTAATTCGCCTGGTGTAGAGATAAGAAGAATAAAGACTTTAGGCAGAAAGATGCTTCATACTAATGAAGTATTTTTTGATAATGTTCGTGTTCCAAAAAAGAACCTTGTTGGCGAGCTTAATGGAGGTTGGAAATTGCTGTTATCCGGTCTTGAGCTGGAAAGATTGTTCGTATGCTCAACGTATATTGGCGCAGCACAGGCTGCTGTTGATCTTGCGTTGCAACATGCGCAAGAGAGAGAGCAATTTGGTAGAGCAATCGGGACATTTCAGTCTATCGGACATATGCTAGCAGACATGCAGTTAGAAGTAGACGCTGCACGATTGCTGACATATAGAGCCGCATGGATGTTCGACCAGGGAGTGCCTTGCATGAAAGAGGTCAGCATGGCAAAACTCCACGGTTCAGAGACCTATGTAAAGATAGCTAATTTGGGAATGCAGGTTATGGGTGGATATGGATACACCATGGAATACGATATGCAGCGTCATTTTAGAGATTCCAGAATTCTGACTGTCAGCGCCGGTTCCTCTCAGATGCAGAGAACAGTAATTGCCAGATCATTGGGACTGAGAGTAATGTAAACCTTCATTATTGCATTATCTACACAATTTAAAGAATCAATTTCTGTTATTGTCCTTGTAAAGATGTAAGAAAAGGGATAGGGGGATTAAGAAGATATGATGATAAAATATATCAAAATAACCCCCCTTCCCCAATCTCATCTAATTCCATGTCTCCTGCTCTTGCCTATTATTTTGTAACCTTCCATCCTGTTACAGGGATAAATTTTCCACTTTCCGGTTCTGCTTTATATACCTTTGCAGAATTCATCCCCTTATGATTAGTGGAGCTGAAGTTTATGAGACCTGATATTCCTTTCATATCAAAATCCTTTATACTTTCCACAGATGTTACAAGTCTTTCGCCATCAATTTTTTTACCAGATCTAGATATGCCTTCCTTTAGCACAGTTGCAATTGCCCATCCAAATGTATAAAGTTTTCCTCTATACGGTTTTTCTGTACCAGGGGCATATTTAAGAGTCACCTTTCTCATAAATTCCACTCCTTCTTCATTATCATACCATGAAGCAAAGGGACTTACTGCATAATACTTTTTTGCTGCTTTTTTAGCCATATGCATAACCTCTTCCGATGATGCTGCAGTATTACCAAATACAGAAGCAGGCACATTAAATTTTTTTAATTCTCTTAAAAGAACTCCAGCAGGTTGAGGAAGAAAACCGCATAACACAATATTATTAATTTTTGACCTTCGCATCACCATAACCTGAGGTGCTGCATCAATTGCCCCTGGATTTAATACCTCTTTGGTAAGAGGTTTCAATTTGTAATGTTTAAGCCTTGCAATTGCTGGCACAAGATCAAGTTTACCAGTCTCATTGTCAGGGTAAACTATAGCTACTCTTGGATTTTTTGGTTTTAGATCCTGAATCATATAATCTATGATTGTTTTGATTGTGTTTGGATAAACTTCAAAAACACCAAAGACATATCTTTTTAAAGGCAATACAGTTTTCTCGTTTGGTGGGATTGCCATAGTTGGAATTTTTTCTTTTTTAATATGCCTTAGCAGTGTGATAGTTGAGCCAGATGAAGTAGGTCCAACCATTGCCAGTATTTTATCCCTAAATAACAATTTTTTAAAAGCTCCAATTGCCATTGGGATAGAGTACCTGTCATCTTCAACTATGATCTTTATCTTTCTGCCATTAATGCCTCCCTGTTCATTGATATATCTAAAATATCTTTTTATAGCATTAGTTAATGGCACACTAACATTTGCTGCAGGTCCTGTCTGATCGAGAATGATTCCGATCTTTAATGTATCATTTGTTACACCTCTAGCTGAGGCGCCAAAACTAAAAGAATTAATACAGATTAAAAAGGTTGTAACTAAAAAAAACAGTAAAAAATTCTCGACTCTCATCTTCATACTTAATTCCTCCAATTATTTAAAAAATATTTATACCTTATATTGATATACTTTTTCAGCAATACAACCTGTTGCATTAACAATTAAACATAAAACAGAATGCAAAAAGCGGTATATTATATCCCCGGTTGCATACCCTAATTAGTACAAGTAATATATTTATATTTTTATAGTAGTAAATAATTTTAGAATTAATAAAGAATTTACTGCTTATTATGATAAATTTAACAATTAGTATATAGATGGCATTAAATATGAGGTTTATAATAGTGTTAGCCAGCCATCAATGCATCTTGGAGTTTAATAACATTAATTTAAGGAAAATAAACAAATTTCTAATGCAAATAATATTTTATTATTAGTTTCTGGCTGAGGAGATCTAAATCATATTGTCTGTTGTAATTCTTAAGTTAAATTCAACATTGATCTATTTTAAATTAGTTCACAATATTGGAAATAAAGAAGAATGTCAATTATTTTATTTAAACTTTATATAGAAGAATAAACAGATAACACATGATAGCACATAGTTGCCACAGGGATATTAAGTAAGTACCCAAATAGCTTATTGAATCTGGATGAGGAATTAATTGAAACTATGTTTATGTTGGTAATTCATATATTTTGGTTTTTCCTTCTCTGGATTTATAGAGTAATGCTCTGTCATCTATCTTTCGACTGTCGATAATACGAATACATTGGTTAGAAATTTCTATATTATCATCTGTTAAAAAGTCGTTAATACTTTCATCGTTTATATCTGTTAATCCTATCATTCTCTTTAAATCCAATAAGTTGAAATTAAAAATATATTCTCTTCCTTTTGTTTTTTTATTCTTACTCATAGTCTTTATATCGGAAATAAGAATTTGCAAATAATTATAGAGTCTAGCATTAGGATTGTGCATATTAACAAGAGAAGCTCTTTTATGCGCATACCAGATCCTTCGAGCAAAACTTGTGAAAAGTCTCTGGATTATTTTTTCTCCAATTTCATCCATAAAAGTATCGACTGAAAGACGTAATACAACAGATTTTTCAAAAACAATTGCTGAAGCGTTGCGAACTTTTTTGTTTAAAATAGCCATCTCACCGAAAATCTCGCCTTCTCGGAGGATAGACAATATAAATTCCTGTCCATCAACTAATTTTGATATTTTGACAGCGCCCTCTTCAATAACATAGAAATAATCAGCAGGTTCATTTTCTGCAAAGATTATATAATCTTTTTCTAATGATAATATCTTTGTATCGGCAACTGGTATTCGATAATCTGGTGCAATCTTATTCAATAATTTTTTTGTTTTTTCAATATTATGCTGTTCACTTTGATTATCCTTTGCCCATTCAATATACTTTGATAAACAATGAGCTGCAATACTGTACTGCTTCATTTTGATATAACTTTCAGCAATATTTAATAAATTTTTGGGATTCTCTAAATCCTGACTTCCAGGATGTTTGGACACTAGATAATTATTCAAAGCTCTTAATTGATTTGAATATAATGAAATAATCTTAAGACATATCTCCCTATTCTTATGTAAAAAACTGCCTAGCATATTTAGTGGAATACGTATAACTTCACAATCTGTATCTGCAACCAGAGTGTAACGGACAGGATTCTGAGTTAATCCAGAGACAAGACCATAAGTATCTCCTGCATCATGTTTAAGAAGTGTTCGATCATTAAAATCGATATCGCAATGAACTGATACAGTACCTTTCTGAATAATATAAAAATATCCCTCATTAAGGGAATTCTCAACTAAAAGTGTTGCCCCTGGTGAATAAATAATTTTTTTAGTAGAATTTTCCATATGCTATCGATTATGATCAACCTTAAAAATTAGATTATTATAAGATAAATATACATTATATCTCTAATCAAGATCAAAAGATATTTATGGTTTGAATATATCAAAACATATGATTTATGTCTATTAATATTTCAACATAGAAAATATTATTTATTGTAACTTTAATCATCAATTTGAATATATGTTTTACATCATGAATACTAAACTATTTATTATTAAAGACATCTTAATCTAAAATAATATTATAGCGCTATTACATCAACATAATATTTATCATTAATTAAAGATAATAGCATATAAAAAAAAGCAGATTACATTAAAAAATTCTTTACTAATAGCTATATAATAATTTCTATATTTATAAATAAAAAATCACCATGTAATTTATGATTGATTTATCGAACATAATTAATTAATTACACTTCCAAGTAAGAGAATTTTCTAAGTCAAATTAAAAATCCGGGGATGCCATGGGAAAAGAAACTAATCTTAAACCTGTTGGTCAAAGGCTTGCTCAACAAAGAAAGAAAAAGAAGATGTCATATGAAGAGTTATCAGAAAAAACAGGACTTAAAGTAGAGCATCTAAATAATATTGAGTCAGGGAAGGACTTTGCCCCTGTGGGCGATATCTTAAAAATATCACGCGCTCTCACTATCGATCCGAATATCCTGTTAAAGCAGGGTAATGATATTCAAAAGGAACAGAAGAAAAAGAGAGTTAAAGATTTTGAGAAGAGAGCTGAATCGTATAATTATACTGTTCTTACACCAGATTCAAAGAGCAAGCATCTACGCGCATTCCGCGTAACAATACCCACAGGATTAGAACATCCAAAAGTCAGTTATCAACATGAAGGAGAAGAGCTTGTTTATGTATTAAAAGGAGAAGTGGAAATAACTGTAGGACAGAAAAAAAATCATCTTAAAAAAGATGAAACCTTCCATTTCAATTCTGGCATTAAACATTCCTTAAAAAATCCCGGAAAAACAGAATCCATTTTAATAGTAATAATCTATTCTCCTTAGGAGCTATAATATGAACTTGCCTTTAACACAGGAACAGTTAATGATAAGAGAGATGGTTCACGAGTTTTCGCGAAGCGAGATTGAACCCTATGCTCAGGAATATAACAGCAAAGGTGAATATCCAGAGGCAATAATAAAAAAACTCGGAGAGCTTGGCCTATTCGGAATGATGATCCCGGAAAATTATGGAGGCTCCCATGCAGGTGCTGTGAGCTACAGCCTTGCACTTCAGGAAATCGCCTACTCTTGTGCTTCAATCGCAGTAACAATGAGTGTAACAAATCTTACTACTGAGCCAATTCTTGCCTTTGGCACAGAAGATCAGAAAAGGAAATACTTAATCCCTCTTGCATCCGGTGAATTTATAGGAGCTTTTGCCCTGACAGAGCCTGATGTTGGCTCTGATCCCTCTGGGATGAAAACAACTGCAGTAGAAAAGGGGGATAAATATATTATTAATGGTACAAAACAATTTATCACAAGCGGAGCTTATGCAGGTCTATTCATCCTGATTGCCAGAACTGATGCAGGTAAAGGTGGATTATCTGCTTTTATTGTCCCTAAAGGCACAAAGGGCCTTATTATAGGAAATGAAGAAAAAAAAATGGGGCTTTCAGCATCCAATACTGTTCAGATAATTTTGGATGATTGTGAGGTTTCTAAAGAAATGCTTCTCGGAAAACTTGGACAGGGACTAAAGATTGCCCTTTTTGCATTGGACAGCGGCAGAATAGGAATCGCTTCTCAATCAACAGGTATGATAAAAGCGTGCCTTGATGAAGCCCTTGCGTATGCGCAGGATAGAAAACAGTTTGGGAAAGCAATTATAAGACATCAAACCATTCAAAATATGATTGCAGATATTACAGTTGATTATGAAGCTGCTGCCCTGCTTGCATGGAGCGCGGCGAATATGAAAGATAATAATAAGCCATACTCAAAAGAAGCCTCTATTGCAAAACTTTTTGCTTCTGAATCATTAAACCGATGCGCCTATAAAGCATTACAGATTTTTGGAGGATACGGATATACAAAAGAATACAAGATCGAAAGATTATACAGAGACGCAAGAGTAACTACAATTTATGAAGGCACATCGGAAATTCAGAGAATGATTATAGCAAGAGAAGCTGAAAAGATGTATTCATAGATTGACTCTCTTATTGTTTAATAAAAAGCTTCAGCATTATTAAATATTATCAGATATTATTTCTAATTTATATAATAACCAACAATTTTGTAAAAACTCTTTTCAACAGGATTTATTTTTTAAAATCGTTTTTTCAGATCAACGTAATGACAACAGGATAATAAGAATTAAAGGATATATTATGAAAGCACTAGTTATTGGGGGAACCGGCCCAACAGGTCCATTGATATTAAAGGGATTGTTAGAAAGGGGTTACAAAACAACAATCTTTCACAGAGGCGCTCATGAAATTGATTTACCTTCAGAGATTGAGCATATCCATGGAGACCCTCATTTTGTAGAGACTATTAATGAATCTTTAGGATCACATACTTTCGATCTTGTCATAGGCATGTACGGCAGGTTGCGTCATGTTGCAGAAGCTATGAAAGGCAGAACAGAAAGGTTAATATGTGCTGGTGGAGTTGGTGTATATAAATCTTGGTTTGATCCAACGCAACCTTTTTCTGATGATTCATTTCTTATTCCAGAACATGCTCCATTAACCTGTGAACCTGAGGTCAATGAAACAGAGATGGACGGTTTCTCCACGTTCTCTTATTTAATGGTAAAGAGTGAGCTTTCAGTTATTGAGAATCATCATCTTGGATTTTATAATACAACACTGTTTCGATTTCCAATGATTTATGGTCCAAGACAGCTTATCCCTGGTGAATGGAGTATTATGCGTCGTATATTGGATAAAAGAAAAAAAATAATAATTCCTGATTGCGGATTAGCTTTTGAGTCAAGAGGGTATTCGGAAAATATGGCTCATGGTGTGCTTTTAGCAATAGATCATCCTGAAGAATCTGCAGGACAGGTATATAATATTGCAGATGAGGACGTATTAAGTGTAATTGAGATAATTGAGATAATATCAAATGAGATGGATCACAAATTTGAGTATGTTAACATGCCGGCAAGTATTGCCGCGCCTTCAATTCCATATGGGATGCCGATCAGACCCTTTGCAGGTATTAATGGTATGTTGCATCACCGAGTGCTGGATATAAATAAAATAAAGGATCATCTGGGATACAGAGACCTTTATAAGGCAAAGGACGGGATAAAAAAAACTGTACAATATTATCTTGAGAATCAGCCAGAAAAGGGAGGTGATATTGAAAAGAGATTAAATGACCGTTTTGATTATGAAAATGAAGATAAACTTATATGTGAGTACCAAAAAAGTTGTAAGACCCTATCAAAAATATATACAGTTGATGAATGGCGACATCCCTACCCCCATCCGAAAAAACCCGGTATGAAGCTGGACCAGAGTGGTAGATGATTTAATTTATTACTTAAAATTATTTCAATAGTCAACTCAGCTACAAATATTCAAGTATATATATAAATTCTATCTGGATAACAGAATCGGATACCTAACCGAAAGCTTTATTTAGTATATTATTCAAACAATCATCCTAAATAATCGCTATCTCTTTATTAGTATCTGCTACAACCTGCATATTGTACTTAAATACAGTGACTTTCAAGATACTCTATAAATAAGATGAATTTTACTAGTGTAACTTAATTCCTTAGTTAACAGCAGCCTGCCGACCACCAAAGGAACGCTGACCGGTAACGAGACCTGGTCCGGCGAGGTGGCCATTACCGGGGATGTGATTGTTCCCCAGGGAGTCACCCTGACCATCGATCCGG
>JAXHTB010000180.1:0-7733 GCA_034190185.1 Spirochaetota bacterium
ATGACAAATGAATATTTTACCGCAACAGAATTTCGATAAATTACATGAAGGTAATTTATCGAAATATTTAACTAGCGGTAAAATAAGCCATGGAGGGCTTACTTTACATTTGATAAGGTTATTTTTTTTAACTGAGATTATTGCATTAGTTGTAGTACCCCCTCGGAGCCTAAGAGAATTCCATATATATCCTGATGAGTTTTCATGTATCAGGATACAATGTTAAAGGCCATTTGATAAACTTGAAGATAGGGGAGCTGTGAAATATAAATTATTGTTTAGGAGGGAAAAATGGGAGAGAAGGTATTCATTCATGGCTATGATGCTATTGGAACTGGCGCATTAAATGCAAACTGTACACATTTTTTCGGTTATCCTATTACACCCCAAAATGAGATAACAGAATTTTTTGCCCGTGAATTACCAAAGCGGGGAGGACGTTTCATTCAGGGTGAGAGTGAATCTGGTTCTGCTGCTATGGTCTTTGGTGCTGCAGCAGCAGGCGTAAGAGTGATGTCATCTACAGCAAGCCCTGGCTGGGGATTGATGCAGGAGATAATTTCTCATATTAGTTTTTGCGAGTTGCCATGTGTTATTGTTGATGTTCAAAGAGGCGGCCCAGGACAGGGAAGTACACGTCATGCACAAACTGATTATCTTTCAGCAACGCGAGGCGGGGGGCAGGGTGGTTATAAGTGTATAGTTCTTGCACCTTCATCTGTTCAAGAGTGTCATGATTATATGCAGCTTGCATTTCATCTTGCAGATAAACATCGAATACTCGCAGTGGTTTTAGCAGATGGTATATTAGTTCAAATAGCAGAATATATAGATGTTAAGACTATTGATTATGGTACTTTACCAGAGAAGGACTGGGCCTTAAAAGGTGCTGGGAAAAAGGGGGGAAGGTTTGACTGGATTCATTCAACCAGGGGTCTTATTCCTCCAATATACAAGTCAGTTGTTGTACAGCTTCACGAAAAGTATAATAAGATAGCTGAAACCGAGGTAAGATTTAAAACATATCAGGCTGATGATGCTGAGTTATTGCTTGTATCATATGGATATGTCGCACGGTGTAGTGAGGAAGCTGTAAATATGGCTCGTGCTCAAGGATTAAAAGTTGGGTTAATCCAACCAATTACGTTATGGCCGTTCCCTTACGATATTTTAAAAGAAAAGGCTGAAAAGGGATGCAAATTCCTTGTTGTGGAAGATAGTATGGGTCAGCTTATTGAGGATGTATGGCATGGGGTTGAGGATAAGAGCCGTGTTTCTTTGTTAGGAATGTCATCTAGACATGCTGATGGCGAGTTAGGGATGATCTTCCCGGAAACAATTTTTGAGGAGGTGAAAAAGCTAATATGAACGACAATAATAACATGGAAAAGGTATATGCTCCATCAAGTTACAGACTTGATTTCCCTAGTCCTGCATGTCCGGGTTGTGGTAGTCCTGTTGCTTGTAATATTATCATGGATTCACTTGAGGAATTAGGCCTTATTGATGATTCAGTTGTTGTTATAGGTGTAGGTTGTACTGGGATGGGCTTTTTCGGAACAAAGATTGATATGACAATGTGTGCGCATGGCCCTGCTCCATCAGTTGCTGCTGGTATAAAAAGTGCCAATTATGATGATGTAACTGTATTCACAATTCAAGGAGATGGAGATTGTGCTGCTATTGGGGCTGGCTATATTGTAAATTCTGCAGCGCGAGGAGATAAGATTACTGTATTTATGTGCAATAATACCAATTATGGCACTACTGGCGGACAGATGGCGCCAACAACACTCATCAATCAGGTAACTACAACAACTCCGACAGGTAGAGAAGCCAAGTCACATGGTTATCCAATTCATATGCCAGAGATGCTGGCAACAATGAAGGGTGTTGCATTTAGCGCAAGAGGATCTGTGCACGATTTTAAAAGCTACCAGCTTACAAAAAAATTTGTTAAATCTGCACTTCAGAAGCAGATTGATGGCGTGGGTCTCGGTTTTGTAGAAATCCTGACTTCATGTCCTGTTAACTGGCGCATGACACCTGTTGACGCGCTGAAATATATTGAAGAAGAAGTAATAAAAGAATTTCCACTTGGTGAATTTAAGAATGTAGACTCTATTGACTAAAGATAGAAAGATAGTCCACGAGGAGGAGACATGGAAAAGATGAAAAGAGGGGAACTGTTAATTGCAGGAGTTGGCGGTTGGGGTATTGTAACTATAGGAAATATGATGGCCGATGCAGCTCTTAAAGCATATGAAAATGTTGCTTGGTTTCCCAGTTATGCTACTATGATGCGTGGCGGAGACAGCGATTGTTGTGTGATTTTTTCGCATGACAGGATATCCTCACCACTAATATTTCAAAGTTCTGCTGTAATGGTTTTAGGCGCTATCAGAATTCCCGCTTTTGAGAATAGAGTGAAACCCGGCGGATTAATGCTGATAGAATCCTCTGGAGTAAATGATGAAAATAAAGTTAAGAGAGATGATATTGATGTTAGATATGTTTCTGTAATGGAGGAAGCTAATAAACTGGGCAGCATTAAGAATGCCAATCTGGTTATGCTAGGTGTTTATATTAAGGCAACTGATCTATTATCAAAGCAGTTAATTATTGATCAGATTGAAACCAGGTTTGGAGGTCCTGGAAAAGAAGAAAGGGTAAAAACTTCTAAAGAGGCATTTCTTGCTGGGACAGAGCTAAAACCTATATCTATTTGATTTAGCATGAAGAGCACATGAATATTATTAATAAGTAAATATAAAATCCCTTTCTAAATTTTTTATGAAAGGGATTTTATATTTTCGAAAAAACAAAATACTTATATGTCTAATGAACAGGCAACTATAGAGCAGAAATTTGATCCTGGCAGAATATTATCTTCCAAGGCTATTTTAATGAGAATCGAAGAAGATTGTGATTTTAAGACCTTTGTTGATAATTCTATTGAAAGACATTTGTGCGGTGATTGGGGAAACATTTCCGATCAGGATAAGAAAAAAAACAATAATGCTCTAGAATTAAATAATCTACAGATAATAAGCTGTTATAAAAATATGAATGATAAAATTTATATTATTACTGAATGGGATAGGTCATCTACTTTAGTCCTGTTTGGCTTTGAGTATTAAGAATTTAGAAAGGTATATGTAATTATTTTGTAACTACTCTTTTTGATGTCAATTTTTTTGTTATCAATTGGATAATCTAAACTTCTTAGAGAAATATTTATCGGAAATATAATTTATGTATATTTGTAATATCAAATTTTATACATAAAATTAATAATGTTTATAGATCTATGCTATTGTAGAGTAGTTATAAATTTTTTTACGATAATATCTTGATTTTTTTGATATTTTATTTATTGATGTATTTTATAATCTATTAAAGGAGATGACAAATGCCCGCTATTAAATCAACTGGCGCTTATGTGCCATATTATAGATTAAAACGTGAAGAGATAGTAAGGGCCTGGGGCTCTGGTTCGCCAAAAGGTGAAAGAGCTGTAGCAAATTTTGATGAAGACAGTATAACAATGGCTGTTGAAGCTGGAAGAGATTGTCTTAAAGGATTAGATCGTGATATTATTGATGGTCTTTATTTCGCTTCTTCAAGTGCTCCATTTTTAGAAAAACAGTCTGCTTCAATAATTGCCGCAGGCTTAGATTTAAAAAAAGAAGCATTTACTGTTGACATTACTGACTCTATGAGAGCAGGCACCAATGCTTTAAAACTAGCTATAGATGCAATAGATGCAGGTACTGCGAAAAATATACTTGTGATTGCATCCGATTGCAGATTAGGCAAGCCTGGTTCAGGATTAGAGCAGGAATTTGGTGATGGCGCTGTTTCTCTTCTTATTAGCAATGAGGGTGATATCGAATTCGAATCGTTTTATACTCATACAAGCGAAATTTATGATCAATGGCGTACACATGAACAGGATTTTGTTAATATGTGGGAAGACCGATTCGTTTATACCCAAGGATATCTTGATAAAATTAAAGATACTACTGATGCTTTTATGAAAAAGATGAATTCATCAATTCAGGATTTTGATAAGATTTCAATGTATGCGCCAGGTTCCCGAAGACATATTGAGGCATGTAGAATGCTCAAGCTAGATCCTAAAAGTGATAATGTTCAAGACACGATGCTCGATGTTGTGGGCAATACAGGAACTGCTTCTGCATTATTAGTTTTTGTTGCTTCAATTGAAGATGCTAAAGCAGGAGATAGACTGCTTCTTATGAATTATGGTGATGGATGCGATCTTTTTATTTTTAAAGTTAAAAATAAACTTGTATTAAGGGATCGTCAAAAGGGAGTCGTTGGATATCTTAAATCAAAGAGTTATCTTAAGAATTATGAAAAATATATTCAGTTCCGAAGACTCATGGATGTTCAGACTGGACGGAAGCGTCCCCCGATGGTATCTTCAGCAGTTGCCTTAAACAGAGGTAGGGCAATGATATATTCATTACATGCTGGAGAGTGCGCTAATTGCGGGCGAGCTTTTTTCCCGCCTCAGAGAATTTGTAATTACTGCCGCGCGAAAGATCAGGTTAAGGAATTTTCTATTTCTGATCAGAGAGGAACGCTTTTCTCTTTTTGTAAAGATTTAGTTGCAGAAAGCATTGATCCTCCTGTTGTTGTTTGCATTGTTAATCTGGAAGGGAATCTAAGGTTTGTTGGAGGAATGACTGACCGTAATTCTGATAATATCGAAATGGATATGCCTGTAGAATTTACATTCAGAAAGATAAGCGATGCTGGAGGTTATTACAACTACTTCTGGAAATGTCGTCCAATAAGATAAGGGGGGAGAAATGAAAGTTGATGCAATAAAAGATAAAGTGGCAATAATAGGTATGGGCTGCACAAGCTTTGGAGAGAAATGGGGACATAGTGTTGATAGTATGCTCATTGATGCGGTTTATGAAGCATATGCAGATGCTGGTGTAGATTCTAATGATATTGAAGCAGCATGGATCGGCACTGTAGCTTCTGGTGTTGCCGGATGGGCAGTTGCCAATCCATTAAAGCTGGATCGTAAACCTGTTACTAGAGTGGAGAATGTCTGCGCAACTGGAATGGATGCAATTAGGAATGCATGTTTTGCCGTGGCTTGTGGTGCTTATGATATTGTATTAGTTGCCGGAGTAGAGAAACTAAAGGACAGCGGTTTTGGCGGTCTGCCAGAGTTCTTTTCTCATCCTGTTT
Organism: Spirochaetota bacterium; assembly: GCA_034190185.1. Lineage (GTDB taxonomy): Bacteria > Spirochaetota > UBA4802 > UBA4802 > JAFGDQ01 > JAXHTB01. The sequence continues at coordinate 5,236 of JAXHTB010000180.1, forward strand.
ATGGACAGGGTTTTTCTGCGCCAGGAAGATGGGCATTAATTGCAAATAGATACTTTAAAGCTCATAATATAGATCGGGAAAGAGGAAAAGAGGCATTGGCTAAGATTGCAGTTAAAAATCATTATAATGGTACATTTTCTCCAAAAGCTCATTTCCAGAAGGAAATTAGTCTTGAACAGGCTGTTAAAGCTCCAATTATTGCTTGGCCACTTGGACTTTTTGATTGTTGCCCTACTACTGATGGCGCAGCTGCCACAATTATATGTAATGCAGAAATTGCAAAGAAGTTTAAAGATGATTATGTTTTAGTTAAGGGTTTTGGTTTGGCCGCAGGCCCAGGATGGGGCAAGGAAGATATCGACTATAATTATGACTATCTCCCAGAGACAATAGTTGCAGCTCAGCAGGCTTATGATTCTGTAGGGATTAAAGATCCCAGCAAAGAGCTTAGTACTTGTCAGGTTCATGATTGTTTTACAATTGCAGAATTTACTGAATATGAAGCTTTGAGGCTTTGTGGAAAGGGTGAAGCGCTGCACGCAGTGGAAGAGGGAAGATTTGCCCTTGATGGAGCGTTGCCTGTTAATACAGATGGTGGACTCAAGGCATTTGGGCATCCCCTTGGCGCTACCGGTATAAGGATGTGCAATGAGCTCTATTTGCAATTGCGTGGCAAAGCAGGTCCCAGACAGATTAAAAATCCAACATTAGGGCTTGCAATGGCTCAGGGGGGGCATCCAGGAATGCTTTTGCCAATAGTAACAATTCTCGGCACAAGAGATTAGCATTGTAGAATATATTAGGATATAATTAATCTATTTTTTTCTTCCCCCATATATTTGTTTTTGGGGGAGATGTTTTTCATTTCAATTCGCTTCATTTATCTATCATATTTATTTCTAACCTTATAAAATATTTATTTTATTATAATTTTTTTCATAATTATTTATCTGGAATCTGTCTGTATTTGTTGTTGAATCAGGATTTACAGATTCATTTGTTTTTTATTTAGTCTACAATAGTTTAATAGATAAATAGTAATAGTTCACCGCAGAGGCCCAGAGGTCGTAAAGGTAAATTTATTGTCTTTCTATCGTTGATTGGAGGGCAAATTGAATTTATCCAGCCTTTAATGTAAAGGCGATAAGTTATGAATATCTTGGCGAAATCATTCATTTTCCTTTTACAATAACAGCAGAAAGAAAAAATTATATTTTCTTTGCACCCCAAGGGCACTTCTTCGTTGTACTCAGGGCGCATGCTTGGCGTCTTTGCGGTAATTAATTCCTTTTTTTAAATAGGGGTGAACTATTACGATAAATAAAGTTTATCTGTAAGCGAGGGATTTCTAATGAAAAATTTTGTTATCTTATTAATGATTTTTGTCTTTGTTAATAATGCATATGCAATTACTACTTCAAATGTTTCATCTAATAGTGATAAAGAAAAAGTTGCATTTTATGATTTTATAACAATAGGGATGGGATTACCGGGAATATCTTATAAATTAAAAAAGGGAATAGATAATCAAGAACGGTGGGGTGTTTTTGATACAGTAAGTCCTTTGACACTTTCTTTTAGTCCAAAAATGTTTCAAGGTGTTATAAAACAGAGTGAAAACCCGGATAATTATTGGCGTTATTCTTATTGGACATTTTCGATTGGATTCCTGATAAATAAATCAGGTGAGGAACCATTGAAAATTGGCGCATCACTTGTACCAATGGCAGTTCGATTGCATAATTTTGCAATAGGTATTGGATTGGCATATATCCATTCAGATGATGATACTCTTTCAATTATAATGCCAATAACATATAATTTATAGTTTATGTTACACAGTTTTACATTATCAATAGCTGTAAAAAATAGTATATAATAAATAAATCAAATAAGAGAGGCGTATTATGATTGAGATTAAATGTATGGGAAGAGGAGGACAGGGCGCTGTTACAATGGCACGTGTTTTAGCCTATGCTGCATGTAAGGATGGGAAGTTTGGTCAATCCACTCAGGATGCAGCCGGAATCCGAAGAGGTGCTGAAATGGCAGGTTATGCCAGAATAGATAATGAAAGGGTTTCGGACAGAGGAATAATTAAGATGCCGGATTATTTTGTTTTACTTGATTCAGGACTTGCAGAAACATTGAAATTAGACACAATGTTGAAGAAAGATGGTGAATTGATAATTAATTCATCAAAGAAACTTAAGTTCGATCATAAGGCAGTATGTGTTGATGCTACTTCAATTGCTATAAAGTATCTTGGTGTTCCGATTATTAATACATCTATGCTGGGCGCTTTTGTTGCTGCTACTGATGTTCTTTCTCTTGAAGCTATAGAGGTAGCAGCAAAGGAACAGCTTCTTAGAAAATATAGTAAAGAAAAGCAAACAGCAAATATAGATGCTATTAGAAAAACCTATGAAGGGCCACACTCCTTGAGCCCCAGGAGGAGTCAAAGTTAGAAGTAAAGCCCCCTGCTTTGGTAATTGGTG
>JAXHTB010000181.1:0-7733 GCA_034190185.1 Spirochaetota bacterium
TGCCATGGCTGCTGAAGTTCCCGGTGCCGCTTACGCCACAGTGCGAGCGGCGGGTGTAAAGGACGCCATGGCGGAGTTCGGCATCTCCTCTTTCGAGATGATCGACGCCGGTGGTCTGGAGATGACTACTGTTGAGTCCCGGCAAACCTCCTACCTGGTGGCCCATCCGGAAACCACTTTCATGTTCGGCGCAGGGGGTATTTGTACCGACAGACTGACCAGCTCGTTGAAGAATGCAGGGAAGGCGGCCGGTGAGGTTCTTGCCGGCGGCTTCGATGCCGCTCCCGGCACGGTGGAAGGCTTGAAAACAGACTTTCTCGTAGCTTCGATCGACCAGCAGTAGTACCGCGCCCATAACACCATGATGGATTATTATATGTGTTGGCTTTTTTATCTTGAGGCTCATTACCTGAGATGTAGCATCAAGGGAACCTGCGTTAATTACTTCTGAATTAAGATCAAGATTAAAGAATGCAGCCCACTCCTTAGTATCAGCAAGAACAGCCTTTCCTGATGCGACATCAAAAGAAACATAGGTTATCTTAGGTTTCTTAGATTTTAGATCATGTAAGATATAATCACAAAACACACCTACTTGATCTCCATAAACACTAAATGGCATGAATATATATCTTTTAAATGGCTTCACCATTGTTTTATCTGGAGCAATTGGTAGTGTAGGAACCTTTAACTTATGTATTTTTCCAAAGAGCGCCTTAACACCCCCTACAGAACCAGGTCCTATTAAAGCAAGGATATTATCTTTATAAATTAATTTTTTAAATGCGGCAATACCAGCAGGTATCGAATAACGGTCATCCTCTGCGATTAATTCTAATTTTCTTCCTAATATTCCACCATTATCATTAATATGTCTTGTATAAATTCTCGCGGCTTCAGTTATCGGCAATCCAATATCTCCGGCTAGGGGACCTGTATGATCTACAACTAGTCCGATTTTTATTTTATCCTTAGTAACGCCTCTTACCTCTCTACCATAAACAAAATTACCTTGTGAAACGAGTATAAGTAAAACAAGAAAACTAATAAGCAATACGGGTAAATATTTTCTTATCATAACCGATCTCCTTTTTAAAGTACTTACAATGTCTATAGCCACTAAATAACGAAAACGAAAAAATTAAGTCATTACATATAATCCATAGAAATCCTAACACCCTCCTTACAGCAGAATTTAAATCACTATACTGACTTATTCTTCCTAATCCTGATTTTTATATTATTGAGTCAGAAAAAAAATTTCCAAAAAAAATATAACCATATACTTTTTTGATATCAGTAAACTTTGTTTATTCATTAAAAAATTAAGGTTGACATTATGTCAATTATTATAAATTATATTTTTAATAATCATAAGGAGACTGACATGATAAAAGATACTGAACTTGATAAGAAATATAGAGAAAAAGCTATAGATTATAATACTGTTTCCGGCATTCCCGTGAAAGAGGTATATACACCTGAAGATGTTGCAGGGATTGATTATGATAAAGAGATAGGACTCCCAGGACGATACCCCTTCACACGCGGACATCATCCGCTTATGTATAGGGGTAAACTGTGGAATATCCGCGAGATTAGCGGTCTCTCCACTCCTAAAGCCTTTAACAAAAGATGCCATTATCTTCTTAGCATAGGACAAGGAGCGCTTAATTGGGAACTAGATGGGCCTACTATCTATGGCATTGAACCGGATCAACCCTATTCAGTTGGTCAGATCGGGGTGACAGGTGTTACTCTACATTCATTAAAAGATGTTGAAGTCCTAAGTGAAGGCCTGCCTTTAGAACAATTAAGCTTATCTTCAGATAGCTTATACCCTGATGTATGGCAATCTTATATTTTAACAGCTAAAAAACAGGGATGCGATATCTCACAATTAAGAGGAGTTGGTGGTATATTCTACTATGTTCCAGCAGTAGTTCCAAGTAAAATGGATGTACTATGGGCAAATGGAGGTTTCTCAGCATGCGGCAGGTGGAATAACGATTTTTTTGAGTATGTGCTCAAGAATATGCCTAAATGGAATTTATGGTTTACAAGTTCCTATGATTTTCGTGAAACTGGAGGTACTGCGATTCACGAAATTGCTTTTACTCTGGCAATACGTGATGAAATTATTCGCGAAATGCAGAGAAGGGGAATTGATGTAAATACTACTGCCAGACAGCTAAGCCCTGTTCTTTCCTCTGACAGGGATTTCTTTGAAGAGGTTGCAAAGATGAGAGCCGGCAGAAGGATTTGGGCAAAAACATTGAAAGAAAAATTTGGATGTACTGATGAAAAAGCTATGCAGATGAGGTTTCATATAGATGTTTCGGGTTATAATTACACTCGTCAGCAGCCTCTTGTAAATATTGCCAGAGGGACTCTTGGCACATTGGCTGCTGTTCTTGGAGGATGTCTTGGTATTCAGAATCCTTCATATGATGAAGGATGGGCAACTCCAACTGAAGAGGCTGTGCAGGTTGCAATTAGAACACAACAGGTTATTCGTTATGAATCCGGAGTAACAAAGGTTGCTGATCCCCTTGCTGGTTCACACTATGTTGAATGGCTAACTAGCGAGCTTGAGAATAGAATTCTCGATATGTATTATAAAATTGAGGAGATGGGAGGCTGGATACAGGCTCTCACAAATGGATGGGTACATAGCGAGCTTTCTGACAGTCTTTTGGAAATGCAGAAAAAGGTTGAAAACGGTGAAAGGGCTGTTGTTGGCGTTAACTGCTATACGATTCCTCCTGAAGAGGACTATCAGCCCGATATTTACAAACCAGACAGGACAGACGTTGAGGAATACCTTAAAGAATATAAGAAATTCAAAGAAAATCGGGATATGAAGAAACTCAAGACTATCCTCGAAGATATCCGCCATACTGCAGAGGAGACTGAGGACAATCTTGTTCCTCTTGTTTTTGATGCGTTAGAAGCAGACGCTACTTATGCAGAAATAATCGGTGTATTGAGGATGGCTGACGGTATGGACTACGATTGGGCTGGTGAAAGAGAATATCCCTTTTAATAAAAGGTTAAATTTATACTAAAATTTTTCAATAATTTATATTATAGTTTTTAATCTTATAATCAAAAATAATTAGGAGACTGAAATGATTAAAGATACTGAACTTGATAAGAAATATAGAGAAAAAGCTATAGATTATAATACTGTTTCCGGCATTCCCGTAAAAGAGGTATATACACCTGAAGATGTCGCAGGGATTGATTATGATAAAGAGATAGGTCTTCCTGGGAAATATCCCTTCACCCGCGGCCATCATCCGCTTATGTATAGAGGCAAACTGTGGAACATCCGTGAGATTAGCGGTCTTTCCACTCCTAAAGCCTTTAACAAAAGATGCCATTACCTTCTTAATATAGGTCAAGGAGCTCTTAATTGGGAAATCGATGGCCCTACAATGTATGGGATTGAACCCGACCAATCTTATGCAGAGGGACAACTCGGTGTAGTTGGCGTTACCCTCCATACGCTCAATGATGTGGATGTTTTAAGTGAAGGTTTGCCTTTAGAAACTTTAAGTCTTTCTTCTGATACATTGTACCCTGATGTATGGCAATCCTATATCTTGGTCGCTAAGAAACGTGGATATGATATAACCAAATTAAGAGGTGTAGGCGGCGCAATATTCTATTATGTCCCAGCAGTTCTACCCAGCAAAATCGATGTGCTCTGGGCAAATGGACGCTACTCATCATGCGGCAGGTGGGGAAATGATTTCATGGAGTATACACTGAAGAATTTGCCTAAATGGAATTTATGGTATACCAGTTCTTATGACTTTCGCGAGGCAGGTGGTACTGCGATTCACGAAATTGCCTTTACTTTAGCAATACGTGATGAAATTATTCGCGAAATGCAGGGAAGGGGAATTGATGTAAATACTACTGCCAGACAACTAAGCCCTGTTCTTGCCTCTGACAGGGATTTTTTTGAAGAGGTGGCAAAGATGAGAGCCGGCAGAAGGGTCTGGGCAAAAACATTAAAAGAAAAATTCGGATGTACTGATGAAAAAGCTATGCAGATGAGGTTTCATATAGATGTTTCAGGTTATAATTTCACTCGTCAACAGCCACTAGTAAATATTGCCAGAGGGACTCTTGGTACTTTGGCTGCTGTTCTTGGAGGAGCCCTGGGCATTCAGAATCCTTCATATGATGAAGGATGGGCAACTCCAACTGAAGAGGCTGTTCAGGTTGCAATACGAACGCAACAGGTTATTCGATATGAATCTGGAGTAACAAAGGTTGCTGATCCCCTAGCTGGTTCACACTATATTGAATGGCTAACTAACGAGCTTGAGAATAGAATTCTCGATATGTATTATAAAATTGAGGAGATGGGGGGGTGGATACAGGCTCTAACAAGCGGATGGGTACATTCCCAACTTTCAGATAGCTTACTAGATATGCAGAGAAAGGTTGAAAACAGTGAAAGGGCTGTTGTCGGTGTTAATTGCTATACAATACCTCCTGAAGAGGACTATCAACCTGATGTTTATGCTCCAGACAGGTCAGATGTGGAGGAATACCTTAAGCAATATAAAGTATTTAAAGAAAATCGGGATATGAAAAAACTCAAGACTATACTTGAAGATATCCGCCATACTGCGGAGGAGACCGAAGACAATCTTGTTCCTCTTGTTTTTGATGCATTAGAAGCAGATGCTACCTATGCAGAAATAATTGGCGTATTGCGGATGGCTGACGGTATGGAATACGATTGGGCTGGTGAAAGAGAATATCCCTTTTAGTATTAGTTCATAGTTTAAGATTCTATTAAATAATAATGTATGGATTGTAAAAATGATTATAGACGCTCATGCACATGTAGGTGGACTGCTATTGAATGGGCAAGAGAACACTGTTGACGCCCTAATTGCACATATGGATGAATACCATGTAGACAAGGCAATTCTTTTCCCTATACTTCCATTGCCCTTAGCCAGTCCTGATGTGCTTAAAATTGCTAAAAATAAGAGTTTCAGGAATGACCTTGTTTTTTCTGCGGTTAAGAGATTCCCAGACAGATTATATGGCATCTTCTGTGTTAACCCTAGGAATGAAGAAGAAATATCTATGATTGATGAAAAGATAAGAGAGGGAAGCGTTGTTGGACTGAAGCTTCATCCATATCTACATAGTTTTAAGCCACAAAGTTCACTTTCAGATATTATTGCTGAAAAATGTATTGACAACAGTGTACCATTATACATTCACTCAGGACCTGGGGCATCTCCAATTGAAATTGGAGAACTTGCAGCAAGATATCCTCAGGTTAATATTATTATTGGACATATGGGGGAATGTGTAGAGCATGTATTTGAATGCGTTGTAGTAGCCTCAAAGTACAATAATATATATCTTGAAACATCATGCCTTATGCCAGTATGCATAAAAGCTGGAATAACAATTATTAATAGTGAACGAATCCTGTTTGGATCTGAATGCCCAACAGGAAGTCACTATTCTGTTGAACTTCCTAAATACGATTTAATTGGATTAAATCAACAGGATAGGAATCTTATTTTTTATAGAAATGCTCAAAAACTATTTAATATATAAATATTAGGAGATTTTTTAGATGACTGCTACTGAAAACAATTCTTCAAAGAAAAAAAATGCTATTATTGCAGTTTCTGGTAAAGGCGGCACAGGAAAGACAGTAATTTCTACAATTATTATTAAATATCTAAAACAGAAAAAACTGAATATTCTGGCTATTGATGCAGACCCAGCAACTACACTTCCGCCTGCATTAGGTGTTACCCCGCGAAAAACAATTGCTGATATAAGAGAAACCTTAGTAGAAGGTCCTGGAAGGGCTCCAACTACAAATCTTCCTATAGACCTATACATTGATAATCAGATAAGAGAACTGCTTATCCGAAAACAAAATATATCGGTTTTAGCAATAGGCCACCCTGAAGGACAGGGATGCTATTGCTTAGTTAATGATATTCTGAGACATTCTATTGAGAAGTTCGCGGAAAATTATGATGTAACAGTAATCGACTGTGAAGCAGGGCTGGAACACTTAAGCAGAAGAACCACAAGCAGTGTGGATACTATGATAATTGTAACAGATGCTACACATAGAGGCATAAAAACAGCAAAACTGATCACTGATTTGGCGAAAAATCTTGAGATCAAGTTAAACAAGATATGTGTAATACTGAACAGGACCTCTAAAGAACAGTCTAAAGAATTTATTCAAATTGCATCAGAATATGGAATTGAGATTGCAGGGATTGTGCCTGTAGATGATACTATTACAGAATTTGATATGTCTGGTAAACCTTTGATCGATTTACCAGATGATATACCAGCAGTTGTTGCAGTTGGGAAGATCCTTGAGGATCTAAAAGTCTTCATCTAACACTTGAGTTTTCATTGCTCCATGTATCCAATTCTGGGTTGCCTGAATAGATACTTCTGGTAGTGTATAGTTGCTCCACATATCCTTATCCCTTATAGGGTCTAATACCGGACTTACAGTCTTTTGTTCTGGGTTAATAGATAATATCATCATATATCTATTACCCATTACAGAATTCAAATTTTCTCTTATAAAGTTAACAAAAGGCGCTGGAGTCGTCTCTGATGGAACTACAATTCCAAATTTGGTTGTCTTGTCTTTGAGTGTTTCAAGACCATCCGACACAAAAATAATAGATTCGAATGAAAAAAGCTCAATCACCTTCTCACCCTTAATCGCCTTATAACTCTTATAAACAGATGGCACATCTGATTCTATTTCAGACATATTATAACCTGATTTTATCATTAAATTATTTAATACTTCTTCAATATCCTCAGATATTTTAGGATATCTTAATTTAAGCAAACGCTTTAAACCCTTATCAAGCTCATCAGCCATATATCGATGAGTCGGAGGACAATAAAAAACTTCACCATAATAATTATGCTTTACATGCATATCCGGAGAGAATACTGAGGGTTGAATCTTGCCAATTATTCCATCAAATACCTGTTGCTTGGCATTTCCATCCATTAATGAATTCAGTTCCTTTTTTTCCACTTCATTTAAATTATCGATCTCCTGATCTATCTTCATCATCAACTCTTCAGCAGATACAGCTTTATATTCAGATAAATATTCTGCAATTCCTTTGTAGAATCTCGACAATAGACTTTCCATTTATGTAGACCTCCATAAAGACTTATATTAACATTTTGAAAAACATATTGCAATCGTCATCGAAATAAGTAAAGGATTTTTTATTTAAACAGATTTATATAAATTTATTCTAAATCCTATTGATAACTAAAGTCATTTATGGAACAAATATCCCGTTCATAATTTTTGCATTTTCGTATTTCTTCATAAATCTTAGTAAATAGGAATAGAGCCTCTTAAACTGCGGATGATCCCTATGATAAAGATTTGTAAAGCTATTATCACCTATCTGATAAAGCTCAAATTTTACTCCGTCTCTTGTAGGTATATAAATCAGTTTGTAGTTTTCATCAAAAACTGTCCTATGCTTTGCAATGTTTATTAGCTCCCTATACTCATCTTTCAGGACGATTTCGTTATTCCTGTCATCAATCATGCATATTTTGCTAACATCAGGATATTTTATCCTCTGATCCTGGAAAAATTGCTCTCCCTTGTCTACAAACCATATACCGCTCTCGGAATATGCTGTTTTTTCTATTCTCTTTATCTT
>JAXHTB010000182.1:0-7726 GCA_034190185.1 Spirochaetota bacterium
TTAGTATGTTTTTCCTCTAAAAGGTAATTATCGGAATATTATGTCTCCTTGTTTAGATACTTCTCTTTACTTTTTACGCTAGACCCTCACCAATCTAATCATATTTGTGGGTAGATGTCAGACCCCACCCCGAGGGGGAAATAGGGGGATAAAATTCTGTTATTGTAAAATAATACATATTGCAACTTGGTTCTTCTGACCATAAAAGTATATTATATTCTTTTATATTATTGAGATTATAAATAAAACAACAATTTTTTTGTTTTTTTTAAAAAATTATTGACTTTTATTAAATTATTTGAATGTTGTATATAAAATATACAATGTGACATAATTTATTGTTGTTCAATCAAAAAAATATTTTCTAATTATTTTTATTAAAACTATCGATAATTGATTAGATAATATTAAAGAAAAATTGAGATAACAATATGAACGAATTTAATAATACTTGGACATTCCCTCAAAACATAGGATTTGATATGGTTCCCTCATATTCTATGAAATTTGAAAAAATTTCTCATAACGAAACAATACTGTTCGATTTAAGTAAAACAGAAAGCACACATTCATCTTTTATAGGATTTTTGATTTATGCTAAACAGAAAATGGAAATAAGTGGCGGGAATCTTGTTTTTAAAATTTCATCACCTTTTGAAAAGTTATTAAATATGCTTCATTTAATCGAATTCCTGACTCTAAGACACCATATTAAAAATACTGATAAAATAAAGACTCACTAATTTAAAATCCATACTTTTTAAACATACTTAAACAATAAATATCAATTATCTTCTATATTTTCGATTCAACAATATTGTTCATTCATAAATATTCTTATAACACATTATCTTGATTTTGTAGTTGATAACCTACAATAATATACTATAATCAGATAATGAGAATAATCCTAAAAATAACTTTCATTTTCCTATCGATCTACTATTGCTATAATACACTCTTACCTTTACCTGCGACTAAATATAAAAAGCTCCGAATTTCTGGATTGAAGATATATACCCAACAATATCTTATACAAAAACTTAAACTTAAGAAACTGTATAAGAATCGAAGCCAATACAAATATGTTTCAAATTCCATTAAAAAATTCTATCTTAAAAAGGGATATAGCCTTGTAAAAACATACTTTATAAATGAAACAAGGAATTTTTTAAGTATACATGTAGATGAAGGAAGACTTGAAAAAATTGTATTTCATAACATCAACTCAATAGACATCATAAGAATTAAATATGAATTTAATTTACAGGATAAGATATATAATAAATATAGGATAAAAAAGGAAATAAAACGTCTTAAGAAAAAATTCGATTTTAAATCAATACATGAGCGGCTTACTCCTTCTAAAAAATTTGACAATACTCTTTTTCAGTTGAACAGAAAGTTTGAGCTGCCTCTATTAGGTGAAACACAAATTCCTTTTATTGAAAAAAATGTGCCTAGATACGATCTTGAAATAATTATAAAGAAAAAACCAACATCAAGAGCCAGAGAAATATCATACGGTTTTAAAACCAGCTATATTCATGGGCTTATACCATTTGTGAAATATCCCTATCCCAATTTTATCAGTAAAAGAGACCTTCTTGCCTCAGGGGCCTCTATGGGAATCTATTATGGATTAGATGGAAATTTCACAGAATACCCTAGAATGAAATATATTGAAGCCCACTCCAACTATTATTTTCCACCCACTTTGAAAAAATTCTTTACTCCACTTATAAAGGGGCAGGTATATAACTCTAAATCATCTCGTTCTGATCTTGGATTATCTCAATATAACTATCTTCAATTCCGCGGTATATTAGTTCCAGGGATTACTATTCTGAAAAAACTAAAAATATTTTTTGGTTACGGTATTGAAAGAGTATATATTCAGGATACAAAAAACGATGATGATGCTGAATATAATGAAGTAATCGAACCTCATGTAGATAACTGGCAATTTATTGAATCCAGAATAGTATTAAACCTCATCCCTTGGTCAATTAAAAGAATGATGAAACGAAAATTTTCTTTAAAATACAACTACTACATGAACAACAAATCATTTCATGAAATTATAATTAAAGGAGAAACAGGTTTTTATTTTAAAAATAATGATATATACTTATTAAAAATGGATTACACTAAGATATTAAAACATCCTCCCTTCTATCATGAGGAAGGTGTATCCAACTCAAGGTTCAGGGGATTCATGGGGGACAGTTATCATTCTACAAACCTAATAAGAATTTCAAATGAATATATGATCTCTCTATATAGAGATTTCATCTATGGGGGGCTTTTCCTTGATATGACTCGCTTTAAAGGATCAGGTTACGATCTGTCTGGAAATCAATATGGATTTGTTACTGGTATTTCAGGTCACTTTATATTTCTAGATCACTTCGAATTCAACATCTACTATGGAAGAGATTACCTCTTTTCAACTAATGAAACTAATCCTAATATATATTTTGAGCTACAAAAAAAGAAGTGGTAGATGTAATTCATAGAATAACAGTAAGTATGGCTAATATCTATGAGAGACGAAAATAGGGTGCGCTCCATATGTCATTCCTGTATGCAATGAGGCTGGCTCTGCGGATGCAGGAATCTCCAATATTGACGAAAGGAAATTCCTACATTCACAGGACTATTTCTTGCTATGTTGAGCCCACTTATTGATAATATATTTTCCTTTTGGAACTATCTTCTAGCTTATCTAGTTAAAATAATTATTAAAAAATGATTTTTCACACCTAAATTTATGTAGCGCTTTACTTAGTATGTCTTTTTTATTCGCTGGGCTTTATAGGTATCTGAAACAATTGTTCCATTTTCCACAAGCTGCACATCGCTCTCAACACCGAGATTCTTATGAATAACCTCTTCAACACGATTTTTCAAAGCATTCAGGTCTTTAACCCCAGGCTTATATTCCATAGTTACCTTTAATTTATCCATCACACCGGGTTTATCCAATATAATCTGATAATTTTCTGCCATACCCTCAGTGCTGGCCATTACCTCCTCAATGTCCAAAGGCATTACCTTTTTATCAGCCACTTTAACAATCTGAGATATCCTACCCTTAACAGGAGCCATCCTTGGATGCGTTCTTCCGCATGCACAAGGTTCATGTTTATATATACTGGACACATCGCCGATCCTGTATCTTATCAATGGGAACGCTTCATTCATAAGAAGTGCGGTAACCACAACTTCACCCTCCTCGCCATCCGGCAGTGGCTCATGTGTTTCAGGATCGAGGATTTCGATATAAACAAGATCAGAAAATATATGCAGCCCCTTCCTTTCCTCGCAATCAGCAGCAGCCACGCCTAACTCAACTGAACCCCATCCGGTTGAAAATGGCACTCCATATTCCGCTTCCATCTTCTTTTTGTACGATTCTGCCCATGCCTCACCTACACCGCTTATATACTTTAGTTTACTTTTCTTTACATCGAAACCCAGCTCTTTTGCTCTTTCAAAGTACTTTATCACCAGGCTTGGCATATGCTCAATAATAGTAACACCAGTTGTTTGTGTAAGACTGATCTGTTTGTCAATAAATCCCCGACCTGCACTTAGTAATAAACATGTTGCGCCTAGATTCACATACCCCCTGTGACAGCAATCAAACCCTGTAAGAACCTGAACAACATCAGACGGTCTGGCACCAGCTGTCCATCTTGCTCTTGTTTCTCCCTCAAAAAATGCATTTACATCGTTTGCACTATAAGGTATAGGCTCTGGAATACCGGTTGTAGTTCCAGATGTGGAGTGATACATCTTAACTTGATCTATAGGTATAGATAATTTATCCTCAAAAGCTGAATTTCTTATATCATCAACATCTTCTGTTAAAGGGAGTTTAACAATATCATCCAATGAATTTATATCAGTTGGTTTAATGCCGGCCTCTTGAAATTTACGTTTATAGAGCTTACTATTCTCATATGCATGAGCTACAACAGATTGCAGCCTTTTACTCTGTAATTTCTTCATCTTGTTAGCAGGCATTGTTTCAATCTTTTCATTCCAATACTTCTTATCACTTTTCATAATAAATTCCTCCAAATTATAATATTTAAACGAATACTAAAGTATTTCGCTTGTAATTCCTATTTCTTTCAATGATACCGCTGAAATTAAGATGAATTTATAATATAAATGGTACTGAAATTATAACATCAGGTATTGAATGAAAATTATTAGTAGCTATCTATTTCTCTACTAAAATCTCTACTGCTTTAGAGAGGTAGAAATCGTAATGTAGATATTAAATATGAATTAAAGTAATAATATTGGTAACTACTCAGCTATCTCCTAACTGATCGAATATTTTGAATTTTTATAAAAGTGTAAGATAAGGAAATAAGGAGATAGAAGAGATTGAGGAAATTTTAAAATACTTTTTATCATCTCAATACCTCAATAATCCCCATATCCTATTTTATTACACCTATTTTTAGATTTTGAATATAGCTGAGCAGTCACTAATATTGAATCATTAGAATGGAATTATAATAAATTGATTCTATTGATAGTCAAGAGAAAATTTGATATTAAAATTCTCCGATCATTTTTATCTCTGTTTCAAGCTTAATATTATATTTTAAGTAAACCTTTTCTTTTATGATATCGATCAAATTAAGAATATCTGATGAAGATGCATTATCTGTATTTATTATGAAATTTGTATGAAGATGCGAAACAACAGCGCCACCAACTCGCATTCCCTTAAGACCTGCATCATCAACCAATTCCCATGAACAATACCCTGGCGGATTTTTAAAAACCGAACCAGCAGATGGGTAATCCAGAGGATGCTTTTCCTTTCTGTCGTCGATAATATCTCTAATTCTCTCCTTAACATCATCAATGTTTTCAGCTGCTGATAGTTTAAAAAATCCGCCAAGTATTATAACAGCATCCTCAAATCCAAGAGTCCGGTATCCCGCAGTCTCTTTTGATACTTCTTCAATCCTCATTTCACCGGCATTGTCAATATATGCTACATTTTTCAGGATATCCGCAAAATTTCCCAGAATGGTTCCCGCATTCATTATAATGCCGCCGCCGATGCAGCCGGGAATGCCTGCCATAAATTCCATACCCTCAAAATTATGATCGATGCAAAAGTTGATAAAATCCTCCTTCTTTTTTACAGAATCAGCATAAACCAGACCATCCCTTTGAATCTCAATTCTACCGTTTATTACTCCATCCTCGCTTAATCTGGCAACAATCCCCCTGATGCCTTTATCACTTACTAGCAGATTAGAACCTCCACCGATTACAGTCAGAGGTATCAATTTCTCTCTGGCAAGAAGCGCTATTCCCCTCATTGAATCATGATTATTGGGATAGATAAAAATATCAGCAGTCCCTCCGGTTCTGAATGAAGTATGATTTCTCATGGGCTCATCAATTCTGACGCTCCCAAGTCTTTCAAGTCTTTCTACTATTTCCCTGTCAATAGATCTTTTCATTAGCTAAACCATTGCATTAACTTCATTTACTATTCGCTGAATCGTAATATATAATCTTTAATAGTGTCAAATACAATATCTATTTCATATAAACAGTTTAAAATTATTTTAATATTGATTATGCATCCTAAAAGCCTGCCCCTGTTTTAACAGGTAATTGAAAGGGAATTTCTCTGGAATTCCTATAGAAAATCCATTAAATATTTGACTGGTTAAGAATTGTGGAATAAAGATGTATCCTCAAGGAGGAGATTTTATAATGAAAATAACAGTATTAAATGGAAGCCCCAAAGGAATGACAAGTGTTACAATGCAATATATTCATTACATCCAAAAAGCATTTCCAACGCATAAGCTAAATATAATCAATATATCCCAGGATATTAAGAGAATCGAAATGGGTAATCAAATTTTTGATGATATTCTTAATGAAATTGAGTCATCAGATGGAATTCTATGGGCTTTTCCTGTTTACTTTTATCTTGTGCCTGCTAATTATAAAAGATTCATAGAGCTGATTATGGAAAGAGGTGCAAAAGAAGTCTTCAGAAACAGATATACAGCATGTATATCAACATCAATTCATTTCTTTGATCACACAGCTCATAACTATATGCATGCCATTTGCGATGATCTAAATATGAAGTATTTAGGATCATTTTCTGCAGATATGTACGACCTTGAGATACCAAAAGAGACGGAAACACTCTGCATGTTCATTGAAAACTTTTTCTATTCAATCAAAAATAACATAACCACCTCAAAAAGATTTTCCCCATTATCAATGCAGGATTTTTATTATACACCTGGCAATGTGAATGAAATATTAGATTCAGGCGCTAACAAAATTATAATAATTTCAGATCATCTCGATCATCAATACAATCTAATAAAAATGATAGAGAGATTCAAAGCTTCTTTTACCAATGAAATTGAAGTAATCAATCTTCGTGAACTGGACATAAAGAGATCGTGCATGGGATGCATCAATTGCGGGTATGATAATAAATGTGTATATGAATATAAAGACGAATTTATCGATTTCTTCAACACTAAGATTATGACAGCGGACATACTGATCTGGGCAGGAGCTATTAAGGACAGGTATCTATCCGCTAAATGGAAAACCTTCTTTGACAGGTCATTTTTTTATGGACATGTGCCTGTACTAAAAGGAAAGCAAATCGGTTTTATCATCTCTGGTCCTTTAAGCCAGATACCAAATTTAAGGCAGATTATGGAGGCTTATGTTGATAATCAACATGCCAACATCGTGGATTTCGTAACTGATGAATTTGGAGATTCGGCAGAGATTGACAGTCTGCTGAATAATCTAGGAAAGCGATCTATTCGATTCGCCAATAGCGGTTACATCAGTCCACATACTTTTTTGAGCGAAGGTGGCGCAAAAATCCTTCGCGACAACATATGGGGCAGATTCCGATTTCCAATTCGCGCAGATTATCTGTTTTTCAAACGACATGGGATGTTCGATTTTCCTCAAAAAGAATATAAAATACGTATCTTAAATAAAATAATGCTATTTCTTTCTAAATCACCAAAGTATAGAAAAGAGGTTAATAAAAGAATGAAAAATGAGATGATAAAACCACTTCAAAAGGTGCTTGATAAAATTACACTATAAATGACACAATTGTGTATCAATTCAGATTCAATTAATAGTTTTGAATAATCTATTATTCATTGAAAGGAAAATATCATATTATTAGTAAAGGATAAATATTATGAATGTAATAGTTGATCTATGTATTGTTCCCATTGGTGTGGGTGTATCTGTATCAAAATACATTGCTGCATGTGAACAAATTCTGAAAGATGCTGGTTTAAATACACATCTTCATGCCTATGGCACTAATATTGAAGGTGAATGGGACACAGTTTTTAATGCTATAAAACAATGTCATGAGAAAATCCATAATATGGGATCTCCAAGAATAACTACTACGATCAAACTCGGAACACGAACTGATAGAGAACAGACAATGGCAGAGAAGATCGAAAGTGTCCAATCTAAGCTGATATAATAGCAGGATGTCAACATTTTAATAGAAATTCTATACTTTTCTCTTTATCCCCTTTCTCTATAATTTCATGATCTTAGAGTCTTTGTATAGAATTTATCTAAATTTAAGGAATAAGCAGAAATAATTACAAATTTATAATAAAATTAATTGACAATTCATCAATTTAATGCTTTTTTA
>JAXHTB010000183.1:0-7644 GCA_034190185.1 Spirochaetota bacterium
AACTGACCTTCTTTGAGATTGTTCTCCACGATTTCAAAGAAGCTATCGACTTCAACCATAGTTGAATCAAGTTTATTAAGGTAGTTTTCCAAAGTGAGACCATTCCTCTCAGCTGTTTTAGTCGCGAGTTCAAGCAATTCACTTGAATTCCAAAAATAATGTCCATTTGCTGCGTATTCCAACATTTGCCCAATAACTTCACGTCTGGATCGGGAGTCGTCATGCCTCTTACATTCAACAAATGTAGGAATTCCATCATGGTCAACAAGGAATAAATCGACGCTCCATCTATTTGAGCCTGTTGATGGGTCAGGCACAGGCATTTCATCTTTAATCAGAATCCATCGACGAGGATCTTCAGGTTTGATCTGATCTCCTGGTATGAGATCTAAATTTCCCAGTAGAAGTCGCTTTAGTTCCTTGTTCTCATCGATGCACCGAATCGTTTCCATTGCGGTGGTATTGCCATCCTGACCTACGATATATGCCTTCACGATATATTTTCTCCCATGACCCAACCTTGGCACCCAACTTTATTATTATACTGATTTTCATTAACCACCGATTCTTAATTTATTGGTAAACTCTTTATGTAAAAAGGTTTTCTTGTTGCGACTGTTGTTATTAGATTAATTTTGAAACTGTAATTATTGTGCTGAGAGATGTAAGTAGTAAATCCTTATTCCTTTCTGATGCTGCAAGATATTATATGAATATCGGATGTTGACTAATAAATATACTCAAATTAGAAATGTATTATTAAGCGAGGATTGTCAATTATTTATTTCTATGAGATCAGATTATACAGATATAAAAGATCTATATAATTCTAGGGTTTTATTTATAGTATTTTCTATTGAAAATGCTTTTGCTTTATTATAACCCATTTCTGATATACTCTGAGCTAATGACCTATCTTTTATAACCTTTAATATTGATTCGGCAAGGGCTGCTGGATCCTCCTTCTCAACAAGTATTCCCTCAACACCATCTTCAATTAGTTCAGGGATACCACCTGTCCTTGTGGCAATTACTGGTTTCTTCAATGCCATAGCATCGATAATAGAGGTGCCAAGTCCTTCCCATCTTGATGACATTACAAAAATATCTGAATCCCCGATTATATCTAATACATCATCTCTAAATCCTGTAAAGAAAATATGATCATTTAGGTTTAACTCGTGCCTTAATCTTATCAAATCCCGTTTTAGATCACCCTCTCCAACAATAAAAAGTATGATATTTTTATTATTTTTTATAACTATATCCATTGCCCTTATCAATGTTTCATGGTCCTTCTGTAATGAAAGTGCAGCTACATTGACAAGCTTTATACAATCTTTAATATTTTCTGAAGTACTAAATTCTTTTACAAGAATATCTTTTCTTAAATTTTTGTATAAATCAAAATCTACACCTGAATAGATAGTAACTACTTTCTTAGCTGGTATACCATCCTGGATTAGTATATCCCTTATTGCATTCGAAACTGATATAAAGATATGCGGGAAGGAATACTTTATCCTGCTAAAGATATTTCTTCTTATACTGAAATCAACCCTGCGGGAAACAATATTTACTGGAACCCTGCACAATAAATTGCTAAGAAGCCCGATAGAATGTGAATGAGAAGTATGCATATGAAGAATATCTGTTCCAGCGTTCTTTATTATACGCGCTATTTTAATTGCGGCAATTAAATCAAATTCCGACCTGATTCTAATTGGGAAATGAGGTATGTTATTATTTTTAAGTTTTCTGTGAAGAGGGGAATTTTTTTGACAAATACAGTAGCTTTTGTATCCCTTTTTATGAAGACTTGATGCAAGTAATAGGGTTTGCTTCTCTCCACCCCTCCATTCTTTAGCGCTATTTATATGAAGAATAGATATTTCTTCAGGAATTTTCTTCCCTATTTTTTTTGTCACAAATCACCCTCTCATGCTGTAACAGAAATTGTTTAACTGCCTTCCCTGCAGAATAGTTACCAATCCTGCCATCTGATCTAATAACACGATGACAAGGGATGAATATTGGCAAGCTGTTTTTAGCCATTGCATTCCCTGCAAATCTTGCCCCGTTTTTGATACCTGCCCTGTTCGCTAAATTATTATAAGATATTGTATCTCCAAAGGAAATCTTAAGCAGCTCATAATAAAGGGCAGCCTCCTTATCTGTAAAGGAACCAATATCTAGATTTGGTAACTCACTATTTTCTCCAATAATATAATTGTCCAGGAATTTAATTGCAGTATGCATTGTGCTGGTAATTTTTGGATCAAAATGCTCTTCAATCTCGTTTAAATCTTTTACTCTGTATCCAAATAATACAAGTTTTAAGTAAGATTCATCCCCAAAAAGATATAACCTGCCTGTTGGGAAAGGATAGATATAATATGATGTAGCATTCATAGATTTCAGGTATGTAAATAAATGAGATTCGCTCATTATTCAACTCAATTTAATATGTTTATTGCTGTTAGTTTATCTATCTCCAATTGCTTGATTAAATCATCAGGAGAGTCAAACTTTCTTTCTTCTCTCATCTTTTTATGAAATCTAAGTTCCATCTTTTTGCCGTATATATTGTCATCAAAGTCGAAAATATTAACCTCAACTGTTCTACTTTCACCATCAAAGGTAGGATTAGTACCAATATTCAACATGCCCTGTTTAATATGTCTTTCATTTATTTCAACTGTAACTGCATAAACACCATTGCTTGGAATGATCTTATGAATTGAATCTGGTTTAATATTTGCAGTGGGAAATCCTAAAAGGCTGCCCCCTCTTCCAACACCCTTAACCACCTCTCCAGTTATGGTATACCTCCGTCCAAGGAGTTTATTTGCACGATCTATATTTCCTTGCTCTAACATCGATCTTATCCATGTGGAGGAAACAGGTCTGGAGTCAATTATCATTGGTTCAACTATAGTAAGTCCTAATCTATTAGATGTTGTATATTTTTTTAAAAAATCGATATCCCCTTTACGATCTTTTCCAAAAGCATGATCATAACCAGCAACTATCTCGACAATTCCAAGGTTTTTTTTAATTTCATTTATAAAATCTATAGCGCTGATATTTGCTATCTCTCTTGAAAAATCTAATATAATTACTGTTTCTATACCAAGGCTGTTGAGAGCTTTAATCTTTTCATCTTTGGATGTAAGTATACCATTTGATTTTTCTGCAAAAAGCACCTTTCTTGGAGGAACATTAAAGGTTAAAACTATTGCTTCACCAGATATTTCTTTAGCCCTGTTTAATAAAGAAGATAATATCTTCTGGTGCCCGATGTGTACTCCATCAAAGCTTCCGATTGTAATAACTTGATTATTTAAATTCTTTAATTCTTTTGATATTTCTGTATATATTCTCATTTGGAGTAATTTAATAATTAAATATTATTCGTCAATCCTTATATCTTTTTATTTATGTAATTCCTCTATGAAATTTTTGTTTTTTCTTGTTCTTTTTTGTTAAACTCTGTACTTTAAATTTAATAACGAAGAAGTGAGGTTTGCAAATTTATAGAGATAACAGATCTCTATCGATCTAAGGTTGCGTCCTCAGGCTGCGCTTTGATATCTTAAATCCTTTTTCACTTTTACAAAAATAACTTGACATAAGAAAATCAAATAATAACCTCACATACCATTACATAAAAAAATGAAGATTATTCTGAACATTAATTAGATGTTCTATTCTGGAGGGTAAAATGATAGGTTGCAGTTATGGAAGGCTTTTTCAAGTAACAGTTGCGGGAGGTTCATATCAGGAAGGTCTTACAACTCATATACAAGGTGTACCTACTGGATTTTGTATAGAAGAAAGTGAGATATATTCTGAACTATTACAAAGAAAACCTGGACAGGGTGAATTATCATCACCTCGCCGTGAACCGGATATTCCAATAATCTATAGCGGAATTAATGCTGCTGACACAATGACAGGGATTAGTAATGAAGGATATACAAATGGAACTCCATTGGTTATTTTGATCCCTAATCTTGACCGCCATTTTGAGCATGTTGAACAATATCGCACAACAAATCGGACTCCGCGTCCGGGACATGCTTCTTATGCTTCGTATATAAAATATGGCAAGTGGGATGATGCAATAGGCGCAGGATTTTTTAGCGGACGATATACAGCTACACTTGTTGCTGCAGGTTCAATTGCAAAAAGGTTATTACAGGAAAGAGGTATAGATATCTTTTCTTATGTAAAAGAAGCTGCCGGCATTAAAATGCCTGATATGGAGTATGATGTAATAAAGAATAAGATAACTCAATTTAAGACTTTTAGAAGAGATACTGATCCTCTTTACAATATGGTATTTAAAGAAGAACGCATTAAACCTGGCATGCGTCTTCTTGAAAAAATGGCTGTGCTTGCGGAAGTAGAGAAAAAAATTCCAGATATTAAGCGTTCGCCATTAAGCGATAAAGAATTAAGCAGTTTAAAAGAGAAGGGCCTACACCCTGTTCTGAATTGTCCTGATCTTGACAGCGCAAATGAAATGTATAATAAAATTCTCGAAATACGTGATGATGGCGACTCGAGCGGAGGAATAGTAGAAGTAGTAGCAAGAGGAGTTCCTGTAGGGCTTGGGGAACCTGCCTTTGATAAACTTGACGGAGAATTCGGCAGAATGCTAAGCATTGGAGCTGTAAAAGCTGTAGAAGTTGGCGCAGGAACACAGGTCAAAGATATGACAGGGAGTGAATGCAATGATCAGTTGTCTATGAAAGATGGGCAAGTTGTTTTTAGCAATAATAATAGCGGTGGTATTACAGGAGGCCTCACAACTGGACAAGATATAGTTGTTCGCTTGGCAGTTAAACCAACACCGACTATTGCCCGTGATCAAAAAACTATCGACAAAGTCAGCAGAACAGATGCTAAACTTTCAGCCGTCACAAGACGTGATCCAACAATTATTTCCAGGGTTTGGCCTGTTGCAGAGGCATTCATGTCTATTATAATACTCGACTTTTTAATGATGCACATCGCTTATCAGGATATGTGCAAAAAATATGCCTGATTCAAGAAGGATATAAAGGGGCAGAAATGGTATATAAAATAATCCTTCAGCGGATTATTTTTATTCATGTAAATATTATTATCAGAAAAATATTTCCTTGTAGTTTATTGAAGTTCAGTTGCAGGAAAGTATGTCCTTGGTGGTTGTCATTCTTTATTGGCAACACTTTACGAAGATTTATCCATAATCCTGATAGAATTCTCGCTGATCTGATTAAAAATGGCCAGACTGTTGTTGATATTGGCTGTGGCCCTGGTTTTTTTACCATAACAATGGCTGAAATGGTAGGGGAAGATGGTTCTGTAATTGCTGCAGATATCCAATCTAAAATGCTAGATTTTGTTCATGATCGCGCTGTTAAAGCAGGACTAGAATCGCGAATTCAATACCATCATTGTAATAATGATGGTATTGATATTGAAGATAAAGTTGATTTTATACTTGCATTCTATATGGTTCATGAGGTTAAGGATATTGAATCTTTTTTTGCAGAAATTGTGAACATTCTCAGACCCAATGCAACTTTCCTCCTTGTTGAACCCAAAATACATGTAACCTCATACTATTTCGAAAAAACTGTTAAAGCTGCAATAAATGCCGGACTGAAACCAATGACTGTTTTAAACATCAAGGGAAGTAGAAGTTTACTTTTCTGTAAGTAGTTTTTTTTAATTGCAGTAATTTATGAATTATTTGAAGAGTTACTTATTAGTAAATGTCTTAATCAGAAATAACTATGATTATATTATTAACAAACGATGATGGTATAAATGCAGAGGGGATAAATATTTTATTCGAAATCCTTTCCAGAAATCATAATGTATATATGATTGCTCCAAATGAAGAAAAAAGCGGTTCTTCCTGTGCTATTACATTGAGGGAACCCCTAAAAGTTGAAAACATATCAGATACTAGATTTGCAGTACACGGATTTCCTGTAGATTGTGTTAGTATAGGAATCAATGGAAATATTATACCTACACCAGACCTTATTGTTTCAGGAATAAATAATGGCCCTAATCTTGGGGATGATGTATTCTTTTCTGGTACAGTTGCAGGAGCCAGAGCTGGATATATTTTTGGAATTTCAGGAATATCGATATCACTGGACTGTCCTGGTTATTCTGACTATTTCCAGGATGCTTCAGAATTTCTTCTTGATTTTATTGAAAATTCTGGGAAAATAACAGAAAATGAACCTATTTTTTTTAATATAAATTACCCTGATCTAGTAAAAGATAAAATCCTAGGAATTCAATATACTTTCTTGGGGAAAAGAAAATATAACGACTATTTTGAGACATTATATAAAAGCGATTATCATCAAAGTCTCCAACTTAATGGAACTATATCATCTGATGAAGAACCAGGATCAGATATAACAGAGCTCAGCAAAGGATATATTACAATCACCCCTATGTCTTTGGATTGTACCGATTATTCATACTTAAAGAAGATATCTGCTCATAATAGCATCTTGAAATAATAGATTATCTAAAACCATCTTTCTTCAAAAAGTTTGTGAGATTCAATATCAGAACCACTTCCCTTTTACAGCTACTTGTTTTTCATTGAATAGATGTAGTATTGTCTTTGATGATTTTCTTTGTGCTTAGATCAATTTTATATTGCGCCCCCTTAATTATTTGCTTTTTCGAAAAGTAGCGCTTTGTTAGCTAAATGCAGATATCAGTTCATCTATTCCTAGCGCTATTCTGCATTCAGGAAGAGAGTTTAGGAAATTTTGTCCATAGCTCTTAGTTACAATGCGCGAATCGAGCACAGCAACTATTCCTGTGTCATTACTGCTTCTTATAAGTCTTCCAAATCCTTGTTTAAATTTGAGTATTGCATTTGGCAATTGATAGCATATAAATGGATTAAGCCCCTGCTTCTGTAGCATCTCAATTCTCGCCTGTTCAAGAGGCCTGTCCGGAACGCTGAAGGGTAGTCTCATAAGTATAACACCGCGAAGCAAATCTCCAGGCAGATCGATCCCTTGCCAAAAGGAATGAGTTCCCATAAGTACTGATCCGTCATCCTGAATATACTTATCAACTGTCTCTGCTGCAGGCAGATCTCCCTGCGCATAAATAGGATAATCAATTATTTTTAGAAGTTCTTCCTTCACACCATCAAGCATTCTATATGATGTAAAGAGAATGAGGCAATTACCTTTTATAAGGTTAATAATTTCAGCAGATACCTTTGCGCTATCTTCAATATAAGATGGATTGTTCGGTTCTATTATCTCCCTGTCCAAATAGAGTAAAACCTGCTCCTTATAATTGAATGGGGAATCAAGAAGGAGTGATTTGTGGTTATATATTCCCAGTCTGGATGCGGTAAATGAAAAGTCTTTATTTGATGTAAGTGTTGCAGAAATAAAAAAAACAGTCTCGTAAAATGTATTTATACCTTCATGCATGATTTCAGATATATCAACAGGCTCTCCTTTAAGGTGAATATTACCCAGTATCTCTCCCTCGCTTCTCTCGATCCAGTATACGAAATTGTGATTCTGCTGATATACTAAGGATTCAAGTCCCAGAAGGAAGTTGAACAATCTTCCCCTTATTATATCAAGCTCC
>JAXHTB010000184.1:0-7641 GCA_034190185.1 Spirochaetota bacterium
GTCGAATTTTGATTTGTCAGACCAGTGATCAACCAGCAGGAGTACGACACTTTTTTCATTTGCGAATTCGTATATTACAGCGATGTCATGTTTCAGATTCCTGTCCTGATGGGAAATCTTTTTTATCTCCTGGATATTGAAGTCGATCCGTACAGGATTGCCATACTTTTGAACTATTTCCGGGTTGAAAAATTCCAGAGCATCTAAAGGATAATCTCTCACGAGATTTTTGATCATTTCATCCTGCGAAAGTATAATTTCATCTTCTGGCATGATAGATTTTTCTCCTCAACTTAAGTATAATTGATTTTTGTTTGATACTTTTGTCAAGATGATTTCCTCAGCTTTTCATTCAGGCGGCTGCTCTTTGCGGTATTCTAATATGAGATGTAAAGGCATTTCTTTGATTCATTGCGGTTAGATAACATTGAGTTTTCTATTAGAGCGCTTTCAATATCTGTGGATATTATTCTATAAAAAGGTTCTGCATCCTTTTTTTCTCTCAAAGATCAGCAGGATGTCAGGCAGTTGTTGGTGGTATTACATCTGGTTTTGCTGATTAAAGCTTAATATGTTTATTTTAATAGCGCACTAGCACTTAGGTGTTTTAGGGGAGGTAATCTTGGGTTTAGGTTAATAGGAATAGTTCATATCTTGTTAAAAACAGCCTCATGAGCTTTCCCACAAATTTGTATTGACTATTGCCTCAATCTCTGATATTTTTATGTGTCATACCAAATAAACTTTGTCTTTTATTCGGTTTGATGCTGTATATACGGGAGTTATATGAAATTTTTACCGCACTTTTAAATACTGTTTTTACGTAAAAACTGATATAATGTACAGTACTTCAGAATTAAAAGGAGGAGATATCTACATGGAAAAAGGAAAAAAAGAGGGACTTCAATGTTCCCACGATCATAATAAAAAAATTAATAATAAGATACTAATTGAATATTTATTTCTTGATTTAGAGACTTGTGATCGTTGTATTGGAACAGAAAGAGTTCTTGATGAAGTTATATTTACGATTACGCCTGCTCTACAGCTTGCTGGTTATCAAGTTGAATACAAGAAGATAGAGATTGAAACAGATGAGATGGCTTTTCATTACAAATTTTTTTCATCTCCTACAATTAAAGTAAATGGATTTGATATATGCTCATCAGTCAAAGAAAATAACTGTGATTGCTGCAGTGAAATTAGCGGAACTGATGTTGATTGCCGAGTGTTTATATATAATAGAAAAACATATGAAGTCCCACCAAAAGAAATGCTTGCTAATAAAATTTTAAGTAGTGTATTCAAAGGGAATGTAGATGGATACGTTGGTGAGTATAATTTACCTGAAAATTTAAAAGCTTTTTTTAGAGGAAAAGGAAGCAAAGGTTGTTCTTGCGGTGAAAATTGCTGTTAATCTTTATACTTATAATACAAATATGGATCTGTTCAAGTCCACAGTGGCAAAAAAATAGCCTAATAGCGGTTATACAGATCAGCTTCTCTACACCCAAATTTTTGCTCCACCACGTTCCGCAAAAATTTTGTATAACCGTAATCCGTTCTTGAATAATGGTCATTTTTTAATTATAATCGAAAATTAAAAAACTGTTTTGCACAAATAAGGAATTTATCGATTTTGATTAAGAATACTAAAATCTTCTTATATAGTATTTTGTTTATTTTACATTATAACTTCATAATAGCTGCTGAAAAAATAGATAATAATAATCAGCTTAAACAGTTTATTGAGGAACATGGTGATCTATCGATCGGTGAGATTAATTTTTCTGGTCTCAAAAAAACAAAACCCTCAGTTATCCAACCACATCTCAAAATAAAAAAAGGTATGCTTTTATCAGAGTTTGATGCAAATCATTTCATCCAGGATATGCACGCTACTAAGTTATTCAAAGAGATTAAGATAGACTATTCAGCTATGGATGAAAAGGTTTTTATAAATATCTATTTTAAAGAAAAGATAACGCTTATACCCATTCCTTTTATCAGCACATCAGCAACGACAACATCCTATGGAATTTATTTAATGGAACAGAATTTTTTTGGATACAATAAAAAGCTATTTATTGGAGCATCGTTTTCCAGTTTAGGTTGGATATCCCGGATTGGTTATATTGATCCTAAAATAATTGGAACTGACTTTGTATGTAATTTATACTCTCATTATGGAATTCAAACCTTTGAGAATGCTGATTCTGAAGGTGATATTTATCAAATTTATAATACAGATAATCTAATGCTATCCTGTGCATTTGGCTATAGACTGATAAAAATCGTTGTGCCATATATTGTTAACAGATATAAAAGAGCTATAGTAGATATGGATTATTCAGCTTCTGAGAACCCTCCCTCATCAGCTCAGAGTATTGAACACGGAATAATGTTAAGGATCAGAGACTTGTACTACGCAGATGTTTTTGAATATGGTATAGATTCTAGGATTGAATATGTACATGGGTTTCCTAATGGGGATCATAGAAAGGAGTATGACAGCATAAGATTTCGTGCAAAATATTCATTTCATGGATTTAACGATCAACGGGTTTATTTCACTTTAAATTTTGGATATGGCAATGTCCCAACTGTTTTTGAAGAACGCATCGGGGGTAAATATGGTTTTAAAACCCTTCCTTCACAACAGGTTGCAACAGATCATTATTTAAGTTTCTCCGCAACAAATGAAGTCCCTGTAGCATTAAAATCATGGGGGGTCTTATCAGTAACAATATTCTGTGAAACAGGCATGTACAGACATAACAATATTTCTGGAGAACTGTTTTATGGACCTGGTGTTGGTATGCGATTATATCTAAAGGATGTTGCTGTACCAGCATTTGGTGTTGATGTAGCATATAACGTCCGTTATAACAATGCTGAGATAAGCGCTTTTGTTGGAGCGTCAATGTAGTTTATGCATATAGATGAATCTAACAGAAAAAAATATTAAGGAAATGGGATTATTTTAACGGTTGCAGCAAATTAGTAATTTGTTATATCCCGATAATGAATACTTGGCCAAGTGAACAAATAAGACCCGCCCGAAGGAGCATTTTCATCATAAGTTCCTTCCCAATCTTCTTTTGAAAGTAAAGTTAAATTATTATCTCCATCTTAAGGATAGATGTAACCTTTTCAAAATAATAAATATGAGAAAAAATATAAATATTTTATTATCTTCGTAATCCCTAATTGTTTACATGTAAGTAGAATTTAATAACAATATTAAATCACATTGATTAAAATTATATGTAATAATTTTTTATTATACTCTATCCAGATGATTTCAGATGGTTATTGTAAGATTTTATTCATGTAATAAGCTGTTAATTGTTGTGATTTAAAGATTGGCAGAAAAATATCTTTTATATCTTAAGTTCTTTAAAGTGAAGCAGTATTTATAATCAACCTTACTGAATTCTCATCAATTAAGAGTTTTTGAGATATTTCAAAGGATGACCATCCCCTTGATGAGAGTTCTCTTACGGTTTTTATTATGCCTTCATTTAGGTTTTTATTTATGCTACTATCCTTTTTTATCTGTTTACTAATAGGACTGTTGCTTTCTACTGCTTGCAGGAAATCAGCGAACTGCTTAATCTTCTGATCAGTTTCAGTATACATCTTCTGGAGTTTATTGTCTGTCTGATCGATTTCGTCTCTTATAGACTCCACCTTTGTAAACATTGCATGAATCTGGTCTATTCTTTTTTCAATATGTAGAGAGAGCCCCTCTAATTCATTGAATTTATCCTCAACTACTCTAATTTCCTGTTCCCTTGATTTAAGGATCAATGTTTTTTCTTCTATTGATTGCAGATACTCAGTTAATTTATGCACCCTCTTATCTGATCTGTCAATTGTGCTTTGAGAAGATTTCATTTTCCCTTCAATAGTTTTTACCAGCATATCGGTTTTGGTTATCGACTCAAGATTTCTTGATATGGAATCCTCATATTCATGTAGCTCAGCAATTCTAGATTCAAGGCTGGAATAGCTTTCAGCAAGTGCGTCCATTCTAGAATTTACCTGATCTATAGTTGTAATCTGCTCAGTCAGTTTATCTGCTTTGTTAGTTGCAAATTCTGAAAGCTGAATAAGATTTTTTATCTGAGACTCAATGCTTTTAATTTCGTTATTTCTGGACTCATATAATTCAATCTCTCTTTCAACAGAGGCTCTCAGGTCTTTGAAACTTTCAGTATCCTCAATGAATTTTTCAAGGATATTGGATTCCTCCCTTGCCTCTTGGAGAATTATATTAAATTTATAGATGGTGTCATCCACCTTTTGAAACATCTCGTCTGTTCTGGAGAATATTTTTTGATTTTCTTCATAGTGTAATATTTCATTTTTTATATCATTTAATCTGTTTTCCAAATCTGAGTATTCTGCTTCTGCTTTTTCTATTTTATTATCAATTGAATCTCTGTATTGCTCCCCTTTAGTTGATAATTTATCAATAAGAATGTTTAGTTTCATTTCAGTTGATTCATATTCAGAGGCAATAATGTCAAGTTTTTCATTAGCTGTGTCGTTGATCCCATTTTCCATTTCAACATATCTTTTTTCAAATTTCTCAATTTTGGATTTTATCTCCTCTGCCTCCTTCCTTGCAGCCTTTATTATCTCATCTTTCTTTGAAATTGCATGAATATCAAGATTATATACTTCAGCTCTAACTTTTTCTACTTCTTCATTAAATGATTCAATAAGTTCGGATTTAGATTCCCTTATGCTTTTTTCTACATCCCTTTGGTCACTGGACATTTTATCGATATTATTTTCTATCTTTTCCACTTCAGAAATTGTTTTTTCCAGCTTACTGATCTTTGTATTTAGGTCAGAGATAACTCTTTGTTCAGTTGATTCAATTCTGTTTTCCAGTTTATCTACTGATTTTACTGCAGTATTAACCCGTGTATCTATTTCTTCCATTATTGAGTCCTGTGTTTCTGCAATCTTTTGTTCCATATTTGACAATGATTTAGAAAAGTTTTTGCTTAGAAGATCCAGATTCGCATTAGCCTCTTTTATTATTTTTGATTCCTCAATATTTACAGATTCTCTGATTTCATGAAGTTGAATTGCCATTTCCTCAGAAAGCTCCCTTGATCTTTCGCGGACCTTTTCATTAAATGCATGGATAATGCTATTGGCATCCCTTTCAAGCTGTGAAATATTATTACTTAAAGGTTGTATCTTCTTTTCCATTTCACTAAAGCTTGCTCTTGAAGCAGCAATAAACTCAATCTGCTTATTTACATCCTTTGCAGCATGGGATATAAGCTTAAGATCCTCCTCTGTCTTTTGTACAATTGTTTTCTCATTATCCAGAGAGTCAAGTTTGTCCTCCAGATCGTTTATTGATTCTTTCAAGGTTGTAATCTGTTGGTTAGCTTTTTTTATCAGAATATTCATCTCGATGGTTGCATCATTATATTTTCTGCTTTCAGTATCTGTCAGTTTTTTAAAATCGTTAAAGATCCTGGAGGAGTATCTCTTTAGTTTTGTCATTCTTAAATTTGAGCGGTCCAGTCTTCTAAAGAGAAGAATCATTAAGAGACACGATAAAAGAGTCAGTAAGTTCCAGATCATCTTATTCCTCTACTAAGTTTTTTGTTCTAGGTTAAATGTTTTGAGTTTTTGATGTAAGATCCCAGAACCCTGTCCTATGTTTTAATGATGTTGTATTTATTATTTAGGCAGGGTTGATTATTGATGATTAAAAGGTCTTTGTGATTTTTTTATATACTTTTTACCATAAAATAAATAGATATATTAAAATTGTCAATATTAATTTTATGTCTCATTAGTAATGTTGATCATTTTCTTCAATTATTATATAATTTTACTATGAAAACTTGTTTTTTATGCATTTTTCAGGAAATACTGTTTCCCAACTCAATTACAAGTGGGTCATGTGAAAGGGGTCAGAAGTCAATATAGTTATTAGTATTTAGTAATAAGAATTTTTTCCTCCCTACTGATTTCTTCAGTCACTCTGGAGGAAATATAACTCCAGACTAATTCGAATTTAAGTTATTAATCTTTATTGAAGACCTAATCTTTATCAAATATGGTCGGATACTAGGCAGAGCTACGGATTAGAAAAAGAGGTTTGATATTCATAATAGAATTGATATTATTTTTTGCTATGATTGTTTCATTATTATCTTGACCTTTTTTTATATCTTTTAATAATAGGGATCACTGTAATATAATTTTGCTATGATTCTCAGAAATTATTTCAAATTTTGAATACTGATAATTGCTTGAAATCAGATATCTTCAGAACTAGATTTATTTTTTTTGATGAATCAACAGCATTATTTATATTTAGATCAGATATCATTTATAAAAAGGTGAAAAATAGTTATGAGTTTTGCTGAGATTATTGAAATGCTTGTTAACATCCTTCATACAACCGGACTTATGAACTTGGGTTGGAAGATGGTTGTTATGTGGGGAGTGGGCTCTTTTTTTATTTATCTTGCAGTTGCCAAAAACTATGAGCCACTTTTATTGCTTCCAATTGGTTTTGGGATATTTCTTGTGAATTTTCCTCTAACACCTTTGATGGGAGTTACTGACCAAGGTCATAGAGAACTTATTAATATTTTCTACCATTACGGTGTAGAGTGGGAGGTTATTCCGTGTGTAATTTTCCTTGGACTTGGGGCATTGACAGATTTAGGTCCACTGATTGCAAATCCTAAATCTCTTTTAATTGGCGCAGGGGCTCAACTTGGTGTATTTATTACTTTTACTGGAGCCGTTCTTGCTGGATTTACCTTAACAGAAGCTGCATCAGTTGGAATTATTGGTGGTGCAGACGGGCCGACAACGATATATTTAACTCAACGTCTTGCTCCGCAGCTTCTTGGAGCAAATGCCCTTGCTGCATATTCTTATATGGCAATGGTTCCTCTTATTCAGCCTATAATCATGAGGATGATGACAACACCAGAAGAGCGGGCAATTAAAATGAAACAGCTTCGTCATGTTTCAAGACAGGAGAAGATAATGTTCCCAATAATTTCTACAGGAATAATAGCTCTTCTTGTCCCGTCGGTTATTCCTTTAATGGGAATGTTTATGTTTGGCAACTTAATGAGAGAAAGTGGAGTGGTAAACAGACTTTCCGATACTGCACAGGGATCGTTGATGAATATTGTAACGATATTCCTTGGTATTTCTGTAGGCGCTACAATGCAGGCTGATAAATTCCTTACATGGAAGCCGTTGTTTATCTTTGCTATAGGACTTATCGATTTTGCTGTATGCACTATTGGAGGAATACTTACAGTTAAGATAATGAATAAATTTCTAAAAGAAAAGATGAATCCTCTTATCGGTTCAGCAGGTGTTTCAGCAGTTCCAATGGCAGCTAGGGTTTCACAGGTCGTTGGTCTAAAATATGATAAAAAAAATCATTTATTAATGCATGCAATGGGGCCGAATTTAGCAGGAATAATCGGTTCTGCTGCTGCTGCTGGTATGTTTATTGCCATGTTTAAATAAGATAACTTAAGAAGGAATTCTATGAAATGTAATATTATATTTTTAATTATGTTTATATTTTCGACCTCATTTGGTCTTTATGCTTCTGATAGTTTTGAG
>JAXHTB010000185.1:0-7611 GCA_034190185.1 Spirochaetota bacterium
CAACAACTTTGAAAAATTTAAATTCCGATGCGCTAAGAATATGAAACATCATTTAGATATACAGTTCTCTTGCAATTGGATAGGAATTAAAAATTTCGGCAATATTAAAAAGCATAACATAAGTATTAAATTTGCTGAACCTATTGCCTTGTCTTGATGTATAAGATCTTAAAATAATAAGGTGGAAATATTAAGCTGAATAGGTTGGTTCCAGCTTAAGCATTATCTCTTTTATTTTGGAATCACCAGCAGCAAAATAGATGATATTAGATTCTAGTATTTTATATTCACTAATTAGTTTAAGAAACTCATCTTTATAACTAGAGTCTATAAGTTCAATATCGGCATATAAGTTATTCTCAATAAATAGTGATTTCATTCCCTTACCTGGTTTCTTTGAATATCTCTATATATTATTTATATAGAGATTATCGCTTTCTTATAATAAAATCCATTTTCCGGCTTGTCAAGATTGATAGAGCCGATCAGATACGATTATAATCGATTATGGAAAAATTATTTCGATCCTTATCAGTATTTACAGATGTTCATTATTATATATAGAAATTCATTTGTTCCAACGCTATTAGACAATAAAAATTTTGTCTACAATTTAATTGATTTTTCTTGCAAAATTTATTTTACTTCTAAAATTGAAGCGCATGACAATAATAGAGCTGAAATAAGATATTCAAGAATGAATCAATCTGATATAATTGTGCTGTAATCATATAATATCGATCTGTCCAGTCTAAACCACCTTTCACAAAACTTGAAAAGGAGCGCATAAATCTAAATTTCCTATCTAACCTCATTTATTCAATTATTCTTTTCAAAGGGCATTGAATGACTAGCAACAATATTACCGAGTATGATCTTCTTACAAATATCATAATAATAAATATTATGAGTATAGCTGTCCAAACTAAATCTTCATACTGCACTACTAATTCAATAAAACATGAATTATAATTTTTTTCATTGATTTCTGAGATTAATATGCTACTTTGTTCTACAAACAACAAATTACACAATATTATTTATTATAAAGGATATTAATAACTATTTAAAGATTATGATGCTTTTTTAAATGACTTTTTTACACTCTCATTTGGGCGTGACTTATCTAGATAAACATAAAACGTAACTACTCAGCTATCTCTTAACTGCTTGAATATTTTTAAATTTTATAAAAGTATAAGATAAGGAGATGGAAGAGATTGAGGAAATTTTAAAATACTTTTATTATCTCCATAACTCAATAATCTCCACATCCCCTTTTTTTACACCTCATTTTCTATATAGCTGAGCAGTCACCATAAAACATTAATATGCAAAAAATAAAAATTATAAAAATTAAAATAATATGTATTATAATTTTAATAAATAGTCTTTTCCTTTGTTTAATATTAACAGCATCTTCATCCTCATCTCAATATAATAATAAAGATTTTCAAAAGGATTATTTACAATATAAATCACTTGGAAAATACAGAAAGGCAATAAAGATCCTTACAGAATGGACACTTCTCATTGAAGATCCAATAATGATAGAAGTGAATATCTTTAGAATTAATGAACTCATAGTCTATCCTGAACTGATAGAAATCACCTTTTTATCCTTAAATAAAATATTAGAAGAAAATAATACAGTAAAAAATAGATCCTATTTAAGAGAAAGGATAAATATATTCCTTAATAATCTTCTCCTGCGTCAGGGCAGGATAGATGATGCCCTTGCTGTCAGGGACTCCCTTGGATTTTTGGATTCATTTAAAATAATAGGCCCCTTTAATAACAGAGGAGCGCAGGAATTCAATACTATCTACCCACCAGAAAAAAAGTATATAGGATCAGGCAGATATAACGGCAAGTTTTACAAAGTCAGATGGTTTGACATAAATATCGATTTGACAGGGAAAATAGACTTTAGCGATATCTTTACTGATATTGATGATTCCCTATTTTATCTTTATAAAGAAATAGTTTTCCCCAAATCAAGGCAATGTGTAATTACTGTAGGCAAGACAGGATATACAGATATTTGGCTGGACAACAAGTTGATATTTTCAAACAGATCAAGACACGGTTTTCAATCAGATCAGTATAAAACAACCCTGCTTATACCTAAAGGAAAGCATCATCTGCTAATAAAAACCGGAGATTCAAAAAATAATGGAACTAAATTCTCTATAAGAATTACAGATATAAAGGATCTGGAAGAAAAAATCAGCATCGAAGACTTGCGCAAAAGAAATAACAATGAAACGATTCAAGTCACGTATTTCAACTCATTGAATATGTTATTAAATAGTAATAAATCATACAATAATCGTTTCTTTCTTATCGGTTATCTTTTTTATATATCAGGATTAAATAGCCAGGGAGATAAGGAATCCCTGTCCTTTTTTAATAGAAGCTCTCAAGATCATAAATCGATTTCCGCTTATTATCAAGGATTGTCAGAGGAGAATGATATAAAAAAAGATTTCTACTTCAATGAATCCTTGAGGAAAAACAAAAAAAACATAGAAACCTTAAAGGAGATTGCCAAAATAAAACTCTCTTACAATTTCTTATACGAAGCAAACAGGATCATAGAATCTATTAAGAATATCGATCCCCACTCTACCATATACTCATGGCTAAATGCAAGGGTTATTATAAAGTCGGGCTGGTCTTATAAGGCTTTAAAGACAGCTTCGAAATTAAAGGAGTCCTTGTATCCTTCAATTGCCTGCCTTATAGAAGCAAGGATACACCGGATGAACAAAAAATTTAAAGAAGCCCAAAGACCATTAGAATACCTGCATCAGTATGACAGGAGCAACAGAAACTACATTGACAATCTTCTTGAATCTTACAAAAAAACCGGAAACCACAACAAGGCAATAAATCTATTATCACAGTCATCAAGGATCTTCCCAAATAATATCTGGATAAGATTAAAGCTCTCCGAAGTAGCAAAAAATACATTAAGAGCAAAAGCCTCACTTCCGTATATAAGCTCCGCATTAAAACTCTCTCCTTACAACAGGAGGGCTCTTTTTGAAATTGGCACATTTTATCATAAAATCGGCAAAAAAGATATTGCAAAATACTATCTTAATCTTGCTTCCAAATATGATCCAACAAATTTTGCTCTAAAGAGATATTTAAAGATAATAAATAACGAAAGGAACGAGATCGACGAACATCTCATAAAAGAAGATCCTTCCCAGCTTGCTAGAAAAGCAGAAAAATACAAGAGTGAACCTGCTATAAACATTCTTAAAGAAACCGCTATTAGGGTACTTCCAGATGGATCTTATGAAAAATGGATTCATAATACATACATGATAAATGATACAGATGCAATAAACGATTTCTCAACACAATATATTATTACAGATCCATCAACTGATAGGATTGAGAACCTGAAATGCTTTGTAATAAACAACGGCGCAAGAACTGAGACATCTGTCTCTTATAAAAGGTCGTTATCTGATCCTGCAAGCAGATTATATTATGATATGGAGGCAAATATAATTCAGACTCCATCGCTAAAAAAGGGAAGTCTAATAGATCTAAGTTATGTAATAAAAAGTAAAAGCGGGAAAATATATAAAAGCTTCCCAGGAGAAAGAATAATCACGCGTGATAAATATAGGACAATGCACACAAATATACTTATTAGCTTTCCCGCAAATAAACATATATATTATCACATTAAAAAAATAAAAGATGAGGATGTTAAAATTATAAAAAATTCTAAAACTAAGATTTACAAAATATCAATCAACAATATCCTACCCTACAAAAAAGAGAATGCGATGCCTCATCCATCAGAGATTTCCCCTATAGTATACTTCACATCTCACAAGGAATGGAGCGACCTATACAGATGGTATATACCTCTGTTAAAAAGCAGAATAAGGATGAGCGAAGAGATGAAAAAAACACTGAATCAAATTATCTCTATAAAAGATTCTAATTTAGAAAAGGTAAGAAAAATATATAATCATGTAAACAAGGAAATAAGATATGTAGGATTTGAATTCGGTATAGGAGGGATTCAACCCCGCAGCTCTGATATGACATATCATACCAGGATGGGCGACTGTAAGGACATTACCCTTGTGCTTGTTGCCATGCTAAAAGAGGCTGGGATAGATGCATCTATCTCATTGATCAGAACAAGAGATAGCGGAAAGACTAATTTTTCCGTTCCTTATATCGGTGAATTTAATCACGCTATCTGTTATGTTAATCTTAATGGAGGTTTCTTCCTGGACGGAACTGCAAAGATGTCTGGGTTCAGGGAACTGCCATCAGACAACAGGAATAGCACAACATTAGTATTGAATGAAAAGGGCTTTCAATTTATAGATGTATCCGACAGGATGATCGATAATAATCTTGAAATAGCGAATACTGAAGTTGATATCGACAAAACCGGAAAAGCAATATTGAAGAGGAAAATTTATAAAAAAGGGATTTCCGCCCCGGCAATTCGATATGAGATGAAAGACATAGACAGGAAGAAAAAAAATATATCGGAATATTGGAATAAAAAATATACAGGTTCTGTTATCGAAAGTTTCAAAGTCGTTGATATAAATATTGACAGGCCTTCATCCTATGCATATCAAATAAATATTCCATCATTTCTGCATATTGGAGATGAAGAGGAGATTATCTTCAAAGCCTTTTTAATGCCATCCAATTATTACAGCAATTTCTGCATGCTAAAAAAAAGGGAATTCCCTATTTCCCTTTCAAGCAAATGGACAACAAAAGTCAAGATAACATATAGAATTCCAGAAAACTTTAAAATATATAGAATTCCAGTAGATGAAGAATATAATTCAAAAAAATTTGATGCACATTTTCAATTCAAACAGACAGGACAGTCAATTGAGGTCATTTCTCTACTAAAATTTAAAAAATATCGAATAGATGTAAGTGAGTATGATGATTTGCGAAAATTCACACGCCTTATAGAAAAAAAGGAAAACGAAAGGATAATACTTATAAGGAAGAAATAACGGGGCAGGCTCAAATTTTAATTTAACTTGACAAGTTGACAAACGAATTCTATATTATCAATATGAAAACCTTACAAGTTAGCGAATTTAAAAAAAATTTTTCTGAAGTCCTTAAAAAGGTGCGACAGGGGGAAGAGGTAGCTGTTTCTTTTGGGAAACATAAAGAAAAAATCGCTGTGCTTATACCCTATTCATCATACAAAAAGAAACATAAACGAAAAATTGGCATACTAGAAAATAAGGCTTCCTTTAAGCTAACAGATAATTTTGAAATTTCAGAAGAAGAATTTTTAAACTCATGAATTATTTACTGGACACTCATACTTTATTATGGACTTTATTTTCAAGCAAAGATCTTTCTCCAAAATCATCTAAAATAATATTTGATTCTGAAAATAATATATATGCAAGTTTAGTCTCGTTTTGGGAAATTTCTTTAAAATACAGTCTTGGAAAAATTTTACTCAACAATATCTTGCCGGAAGATTTACCCGAAATAACAATAAAAGCAGGTTATGAGATATTCCCAATAAATGAGCATGATGTTTCTACATTTTACAAACTTCCTAGGATTGCTCATAAAGACCCTTTTGACAGACTATTGATCTGGCAGGGAATAAAAAATAATTTGATAATCATTTCAAAAGATAATCGTTTTAAGGATTATTCCAAATTTGGTCTGAGTGTAATCTGGTAAATTATAAAAACGGATATCCTGCTGTATCTGCATTGAATTGATTTGATATAAGAGCAACATCAAAATCCCAATCCTCTATTTATTGAGTATATAAATAACTTTAAGTGAAGCAGTTTACCAGAAATGAACCGAATAACTATATTAACAGCTATATTCTTAATAACAATACTTCGTCAAGATCAGGGTATTATAAAAACTCATAGCTATGCTAGAGGAATCTCGCATCTTGCTTTACAGCAGAAAGAGAAGAAAAAAGCCGGCTCATCCCATGCAGATGACATTGCAAAGTATGAGAGAGATATCCTTAAGAGCTTCAGCAATGGCAACTATTTCAAGCTCTATGACAACATTGAAAAATTCGTATTAAGATTTCCGGAGAACCCCATTTCACTTCTATATGTTTACGATCTTACAAGATTATCTGATATCTATGGATTTGAAAGGACTGTAAAGACACTCAAACAAATAATAACAAAAATTGAGAAGAAAACTGATTTTAAACACAGAAACAACACACTTCTTCTATTGAAATTAGAATTAGAAAAACTTCTATATAGATTCAGAATTAAAGATGC
Organism: Spirochaetota bacterium; assembly: GCA_034190185.1. Lineage (GTDB taxonomy): Bacteria > Spirochaetota > UBA4802 > UBA4802 > JAFGDQ01 > JAXHTB01. The sequence goes on from JAXHTB010000185.1 coordinate 6,300, forward strand.
GGAAAATCTTTCTAAGAAATTAGCCCCTTTAAGAAAATGGACATTAGCAGGCCCCTATTTCAAATACGGCGCATCAGATCTCTATTATCCTTTTATGCCGGAAATTATAACAAGACTCGACATACCCAATCTTAATAAAAAGAAAATATTACTAAAAAATCGAACCGGCAGACTTAATTTGAAAAAGTATCTCTATCCTGCAAAGGGTGTTGCATATGCCTTTACAACATTTAAACAGATTAAACCTGTAAAAATTAGAATATATTCAGATTCATCTTACATTCTATATATAAATGGGGAAAAAACAGTTGAAAATGCAAAGGGGAAAACCTTCAGACAGGTTCGCATCTTAAGAGTATGGGGAACTGATGAGATTACTATAATGCTAAAGCTCATCAATGAAGACAAATGGGATTTTCGAGTTCTTGTCACAGATGATGATGATAATATTTTGAATGTATCCTGTGAACCAGAAAAACTAATATTCACCGACTTCAAGTATATTGAGGAGATGGAGCATCCATTTACATCTATAATGGATAAAACTGCAAAAGATCCTGCAGATTCATACCTTCAACTAGGCAGTTTTTTCTATGAGCTTAACAGCATTGAGGCTGTTGAATTTTATAAAAAATCTCTGGCAATTAAGAGAGACATCCTAAAACAGTTCCTCCTTGCCAGCGCTATGATAGAGATGTGCGATGATATAAATTCCTCTTTTTACATGGAGGGATGGCAGATGTTAATGAACCTTGCCAGCTCAAATCCGAATTTTATTCCGGTTCAATATAAATATTTCCAAAAATTAATTCAAAGACGAAGTATATTACAGGCATTTTATAAAGGAAAGGAACTTATAAAAAAGGCAAAATACCATCTTCAGTTAAGATTAGATTATATTGATCTATTGAAATCTCTTGGATATGATAAGGAATTGATTGAAGAAATTCATTCCTTAAGAAAGGACTTTCCTTGTTCCACAGCTCCATTAATCAAGCTTGCAGAATACTATAGAGACAAAAATATATTAAAATCAACATCAATATATAGAAAGGTGATCGAAATTGACCCTTCCCAAAGGACAATTAAAAGATTACTTGGAATTTATAAAGAACAGGGCAGATACGCTGATGCGGCCAGGCTTATAAATGATTACGATCATGATAGTAATTTCAATGATGATCTAATCGAAACATATATTAATTCAGGTAATTTTGAGTCTGCAAAAAATATAATTTTCAAGGAGATGATAAATAAGGATGATCCCTATTATCATCTAAAACTTGGGCTTATTAGCTTTATGCATGATATA
>JAXHTB010000186.1:0-7572 GCA_034190185.1 Spirochaetota bacterium
TAGAAACATAATGATGAAAATAATCATAATTCTGATATATAAATGATCAAAAATGTCATGAAGTTAACAATAACAAACAACAAATGCAACTTTGAGTATTCTAAATAGATATGAAGTTTTAAGAAGGAATATAATTATTTCTTTCTTCCTGCACTTGCAGGAAGAAAGAAATATATTTTATCATAATATGGACTGATTATAGTTTCTATATTTTATATAATCATACCGCCGTCTACACTTAACACCTGTCCTGTCATATACGACGCGTCATCAGAAGCTAAAAATGCAGCTACCTTTGCTACATCCTCTGGTTGGCCGAACCTGCCAAGAGGGATTTCTGACTTAAATTTTTCAACAAATTTTTCGTTTGTTCTTATGGTCTCAGTCATAGCAGTCTCAATTACACCAGGGGCAACTGCAAAGACATTTATTCCGTATCTAGCAAGTTCCCTTGCAGCAGATTTTGTGATTCCAATTACACCACTCTTTGCAGCTCCATAGTTTATCTGCCCTATGGTTCCTCTTATTCCTGCTACTGATGTAACATTAATTATCTTACCATACTTGCGTTCTATCATATGAGAGACTACTGCCTGAACACAATTAAAAACACCAGTGAGATTTACACTGATAACCTGATCCCATTGTTCCTGTGTCATCTTATGTAGCATCGCGGTTCTGGTAATTCCTGCATTATTAATAAGGATGTCGATCTTGCCAAGTTCTTTAATAGCTGTATCCATCATCTTCTGAACTTCTTCCTTATTATCAACGCTAGCAATTACTGGAATTGCTTTTCTGCCCATAGCTTCTATCTCTTTTACAACGCTATTTGCATTATCTAAGTTGACATCATTTACAGCGATATCGGCCCCTTGTTTTGCAAACTCAACTGCATAACCTCTACCAAGGCCTTGACCTGCTCCTGTAATTACAGCGACTTTCCCTTCTAGTCTCATATAAAATCCTCCAAATTATTATATCAAGATATGCACCTTTGGCGCATAATTATTCAACAATCCAATGATTGTAAAGTTGAAAGATAATATATCTGTATAATCTTTATATATCCTTTACAATCATCAAGATCCTTAAATCTCAATATCTGATTTTTAGGCGATTAAAGAATGCGCTTTTGGTTATCTTATAGATGCTGGTGAAAAAAGAAGTCAGAATCCTATCTATAGCACTAATGTTCTTCTTTAAATGCTAAATAAATATTCATATCTTATGAACATTTTAGAAACTATATACATTAAAATCTTTTAAAATATATTTAATTGGCTAAAAAATTAGCAGGAGCGCATCTTTTGTCAAGGCTTTATCTTAAATAAAAAAGTTGAAATAATGAAAAATTGATCACTAATAACTGTTTACTCATTATAAAGTACGTAATATGGGATACTCTCATCTTTCAACATTTTCTTATATCGAACTAATTCATCTTTAAATCTTACTCCTTCAATTGTCACTTTGTACAAATCATCCTTGCGAACTAATCCAATAGGATTTTCAAACATTTCCTTCAATTTGTCTCTAAGTTTCTCAGCATTTCTTCGGGAGTAAAATGCGCCAGTCTGAATTGAATATCGACTATCTGAATAAGAAGGGGAATATCTACTGCTATCTTCATTTTTATTTACATATTTGTTGCCTTCGCTATATCTATCTTCCTGTACAGAATCACCTGCTACTGGTTCCACTTCATTATTAAAACCTTTTCTCCTATATTCTCTTCCTGTTCCATTTCTTAGTATACTAATCCCAACCATTGCTTCTCCCTTCGCAGTCATCCCGAGTTTTCTCGAAGCTGCATAAGAAAGATCTATTATTCTTCCATCTATATAGGGGCCCCTGTCATTGATAATTACATCAACATCTTTTCCGTTATCTAAATTTTTTACTTTTAGGACTGTGCCGAAAGGAAGTGTTTTATGAGCAGCAGTAAACTTATTCATATTAAATCTTTCACCAGAGGCGGTAACCTTTCCATGAAATTGCCTTCCATACCATGAGGCAATACCCTTCTGATAAAACCGCTCACTTCTTGGGTAATTATTGTTATTATATTTCTCATCGATATCAGAAACTACAGGCTTTTCATTTAATAAGGAATCTTTATCTGGATTCCTGTCCTTATAATTATCATATCCATTATTATTTAAGTCTTTTTGGTTTTCTAATTCATAATTATCGAAGTTATATTCATCATTTCCTGCAAAAATTCTTTCCTTACTGTCTTCTCTCTCATCCTTTGTAACCATCTTTCCAGGAGTACATGCTGTTAATAGCATAAATACAAATATTATTCCGAATATTATCAGCAGCCCCTTTATTATATTTCTCATTTTATTAAACCTCCGTATAATTACTTTTTGTGCTATAAGGATTATCGGATAGATTTTGTTATGTCTTAATATTAAAATTTCGATGATAAGAACTCATTACAAACAATATTAAATGGATTGGGAACTGGAATATAATCTATAAATGATGTCCTTCTATACTCGGTTATAAAATTCTTGCACTGCAGTAAAGGATAGTAATATTAAGTTATGATAATAGATAATTTTTGTTGACAATAATAACATTATGTCGCATTATTCCCAGAAAATTAATATATTGAAAATTGAATTATTTATTTAACTATTAATTAATAATTGCTAAATTTAATAACTTCTTAATGCTTCAGGGGTTATGAATTATTTATCGATTTCAGCTAACTTATAATATAAAGGATTATTATGGAAAAAATTGCCGCGACTAGACCAACCATTACAAGGAAAGAGATTGAAGGCGTGCTTAATTGCCTGATCAAGGAAGAACTCCTGCAGGGAGACTCTATTGCAGATTTTGAAAATGGCATTTCTAATCTTCTGGCTTTAAAATATTCTTTGGCAACAAGCTCCCTTTTAGCAGCGTATCATCTGGCATTTGAGGCTTTAAATATCTGTGATGATGATGAGGTAATAATTCCTTCCTACTTTGATATAGCGCCCTTAAGCGCATTAAACCTTACAGGAGGAAAAGCTGTTCTTACTGATGTTAATGATAATTCACTATTCCCATCTATTGATCAAATAAAGGAAAAAATATCAGGTAAAACAAAAGCTATTGTTGTTGGGCATCTGTTCGGTTTTCATTCGCCGATAGAGGAATTTAAAGAGTTAAATATCCCAATCATTGAAGACATTTCACATATAATCGGCGCTGGAGCAAACGGCACGTCAATTGGAAGCGTTGGAACAATTTCAGTTGCCTCCTTTGCTCCTTCAATGATGATTACAACAGGTAATGGTGGGATTGTGCTGACCAACCACTTAAAATTATACAACATTATGAAGGAGAAAAGAGATAATACAAACAGCAATAATATTAGCTATGACTATTGCCTGACCGACTTTCAGGGCGCTATGGGGATTTCGCAATTGTCAAAACTTACTAATTTCATTAAAAGACGTAGGGAAATTGCTAAAAGATACTTTAGCTCCCTTAGGATGACATCACATAAAACACCATTCCAATACAGTGACTCCTTTGTATATCATTCCTTCCCGATAATATTTGATGCTCCTACTGACAAAATAAAAAATATTGGCGCAAAAGCGGTATCGATATGAAACGTCCAATAACTAATCCTCTGCACAATTATCTTAACCTGAGAGCTATGGATTTTCCTCAAAGCGAGAGGCTTGCTAAAAAACTTTATACGCTCCCGATCTATCCAACTCTTACTAAAAATGAGATTGAGAAAATATCTACTACTCTTGCTAAATTCGTATAATTAACCGTGACTCGTCAACAGTTATCATTTAATTGCATCATTGACATTTATTATTGGCTCTCTATATAACAGATAAGCCAATTCTGTATATCATCATGCTTCTTCTCATTGCAGCTTAAAATTCGAATCTCTTTTATATCTGCATCTAAAATCTTCTTGATCACCAGAGTCCTAAAAGTTGTAGAGTCACGCCCCTATACTCACGACTCTTGACTCAAGAAAGAGACCTTTGAATTTTGCTTGACATAATAGAAAAACTACATCTATAATTGTTTAAAAGTTTAATTGTTTAAAGGTGGACTTTATGCCTACGATAATGAAAATCAGCCCACAGGGCCAGATCCGAATTCCAAGTAAAATCATGAACTTGCTTGGCATTACAAAAGGCGACTATGTTGAGGTAGACATAAAAGGCAGTGACATCATCTTAAAACCCAGAAAACTCATTGATCCTTCGCAGGGATGGCACTGGACAAAAGAATGGCAGGAAATGGAGGCCTGCGTTGATGACGAGATCGAGAAAGGGTTTGTTTCGCCAACGTTCAAGACTGCGGAAGAAGGATTAAAATGGTTGAAGAAGTAACAGCCTATCAGTTCAGTAAGCGGTTTAAAAAAGAATATAATAACTTACCCAATGAAATACAAAAAGCCTTCGATGAAAAACTATCTCTATTTTTAAAACAAACGTCTCACCCCTCGCTCAGAGTTAAACGAATACAAGGAACAAAAGATCGGTGGGAGGGATCAATTACTATGAAATATCGCTTCTCCTTTGAATTTTTTGAAGACGGGGTTCTCTTTCGATCCATTGGCACACATGACATTTTGAAACGATGAAACGAGCTTATTGAGAAAAATTAAGGAAAGTAACAATCAATTATAATGCTGGAGGATATTAGTATGGAGCATATAAATTATGAAAGCAGAAGTCTGCACAACATAAAATTTAGTTAATTGTATTGCAGACTCTGCTTCAATAAGTCAATATTATTGTTACGGAAGACCGTATAGAGCTACAGCACACATAAATTTACCAGGAAGACCAGCCTGATTATGAACTAATCCTAATGTGGCATTTTTTACCTGACGTGTTTCGTCCTCTGCCTTTCCTTGTAATTGTTTATATACCTCAAAGGCCTCTCTGCATCCACTTGCCCCGATAGGATGTCCAAAAGCCTTTAGTCCGCCACTGAGATTTATTGGGATCTCTCCTTCCTGTGTCCATTCACCTGCTTCAAGGTCATCCCTTGCCTTACCCCTTTCACATAATCCCATAGATTCTACAGCGATAATTTCAGATATAGAAAAGCAGTCGTGACATTCAACCAGGTCTATCTCTTTTCTCGGATTCGTAATTCCTGCCATTGCATAGGCCTCTTTGCTAGCATACACAGTCTCATCCCAGATAGTAAAATCATAATCTGTTCTTACGCTGCCTTGACCGGGTCCTATTGAAAGCCCCAATCCTTTGACAAGCACATAGTCATCTCTAAACTGCTTTGCATCCTCAGCCCGGCATAGGATTGCTACTGCTGCTCCATCTGTTACGCCGCAGCAGTCGAATAATCCAAGAGGCCAAGCTATTGTAGGAGCATTTATTACTTGCTCTTCTGTTATTCGATTACGAAGATGAGCCCTTGGATTTCTTGAAGCATTATAGTGGCTCTTTACTGAGACCTTTGCTAACATCTTTTTCCCTTCTTCAGGACTGAGCCCATATTTTTTAAAATATCTGGTTGCTGCAAGAGCATACATTCCAGGAGCGGTAATCCCCCCTTCGAAAACGGGATGTGGGGGTATTGATAACTCACCAAGTCCTCCGAAACCTGCATCCTTTAATTTCTCAACACCTACAACAAGGACGATATCGTAAACCTTAGCTGCTACTGCAAAAGCGGCATTTCTCAAGGCATCTGTTCCTGTGGCGCATCCATTTTCCACATGAGTAACTGGCTTATATTGTAGCTTTAATGGCATCGATATGGATGCTCCGGTGATTCCTGTTGAGGACATGCCTCCAGAAGTGCCAGTACAACCTATCGTACCCACCCATGCTGCATCTATATCCTTCATCTCAATACCTGCATCATCCAATGCATTATAGGTTGCTTCTACTATCATATCATCGCTTCCCATATCCCAATTCTCTCCGAATTTAGAACAACCCATACCAATAATTGCAACTTTATCTTTAAAACTTTCCGCCATTTTATACCTCCTTATGCCCTAATGGGGCGACATTTCCAAAAATAATTATATATGCCTTGTGATAAATGAACTCTTCTAAATGTAAATTCTACTGGCATATCAGGGCTTATCTTTTCAGGATCACGATCTGTTAGCACAGTAGAAATCCTGCCCCCTTCATCAATATTGACAATAGCGATAACTGTGGGTTTATCTACCGATGTTGCCAGATTATCCATACTATATGTAAAAAGCACTCCAGTTTTATCTGATAATCTTACTTCATCGAAGTTATCTTTAGCTTGACACCATGTGCAAACTCTCTGCATAGGGAATTGAATTGTATCACACTCCCTGCACTTATGTCCATGAAAACTGAGAACCCAGTTCCTATCCCTCCAAGACATGCTTACAGCAGCATATCTGTCTGGTTCTCTTTTTGCGCCCCAATCCATGAGATTACGGAAATGAAGATATTTTCCATATGTTGGCAGTTCCATCTTAGAGATGAGATTTTTCTTTATAGCTCGTCTATTTCTGATCTTCTCTATATGATCTGTCACCTTAAGGATATACGCATCAGCACCATCCCCGTAGTTTGCAAAAAGGATTCTATCCCCAGGTTTTGCTTCTTCAAGGGATGCTACAAGCATCATCATAGCTTGGGCAGATCCTGTATGACCTACTACATCGATTAGAGAATCCTGTAGCTGGGTTTCAGGGTCAAAACCTAATTTTTTAGCAAGTTGTAAATGTCTGCGTTTATCATAGGCATAAAAAACTGCCTTAGAGAAATCATTTGAAGTTACATTATACTTTTTGTAAAGCCTTTCGATTACTTCAACAAGATGAGAGAAATAACCTTCAGTTATAACAAATCGGTCCTCCCATGACTGAACATATTTGTCTTCTTCCTTTTTCCAAATACCTATGAAATCACTGGAAATCGTAGCGCTTCCTTCGATTTCAACAGCAATATCAGAATTCCCGATTAAAAGTGAAGCTGAACCATCGCCAAAAAGATTCTCAAATGACGAGTCCGGAGCCGGCACACGACAATCTGAAGCAGTAACTAGACACTTACTAGCAGAACCAGCAGCGACAGCATCTAAAGCAGCTCTTAAGGCGCTAGTACCGCCTCTAACCGAATTTGTAATATCAGCTGTGATTATATCCTTCCTCAAATCGATGACCTTGGCTATGATGCTCGCATTTTGCTTTTCTCTATAAACCGGTGTCGTAGTTGCAAAGTATAAACCATCGATCTGAGACCTGTCAAAACCGCTAAGACAGTCGATTGATGATTCCGTAGCCATTGTAAGACTATCTTCATCCCAATTAGCTACTGCCTTTTCACCTTTTCCTGCATAACTTCCCCAAACCTGAGAGAGCGTTTGCAGATTCATCCTGTACATGGGGATGTATGCCCCATACGAAACAATCCCTGCTGCCATCTTCTCCTCCTATTAGTTGATTATATGATAAAAAATATATTTATAAACATTGAAATTGTTAAATTATTAAGGTTTTGTAATTTCATTCATTTAGAGGTTAAAATATATTATTCTGTTATAAATTAGATTAAATTGCTTTTAATTCTT
>JAXHTB010000187.1:0-7518 GCA_034190185.1 Spirochaetota bacterium
ATATCACCTTTGTCTTGTGGATATTCATCTATATTTCCCCTTTTGTCAACAGTAACCATTGCTGCTCTTGAAAGAAGGTACCTATTCTCCTGAAAGGTCATTAACTTTTTTAACGGTATTATCACAATGCCTCCAATCTATCCTTCAATTTTGTGACAATCATTTTATCTTTACATTCCTCTGCCCTTATGATTGCCTTAATATCATCACATGCCTTATCAATATCATCATTTACAACTACATAATCGTAATTTACAATCTCATCCAACTCGTTTTTGATACTCTTAAGTCTTAAATTTATATCTTCAATTGTGTTTGCCTTTCTATTTATCAGTCTCGTTCTTAAGATTTCTAATGAAGGGGGAACTATAAAAATATAAACAACATTGTTTAATTTTTTCCTAATATTCTTAGCACCCTGAGTATCAACATCAAATAAAGGGATTTTCCCAAGGTCTTTTATCCTGTCAACCTCTTTTTTTGTAGTTCCATAATAATTTCCATAAACCATGGCCCATTCAATGAATTCATTATTATTGATCATTTTTTTAAACTTTTCATAAGTAACAAAATAATAACTTTTCCCCTCAATTTCTGAACTGCGTTTTGATCTGGTTGTTGTTGAAATAATAAAATCAAATCTCCTATCACTCGCCATAAGCTTATTAACGAGAGTGGACTTGCCTGCACCTGATGGAGCAGAAATAACAAATGATATATTATTCTTCTGCATGGCTGGAAAGCCTGTTTGCTATTGTCTCTGGCTGCATAGCTGAAAGAATTACATGATTGCTATCCATAATAATTATTGCTCTTGTCTTTCTGCCATGAGTTGCATCAATCAACATATCATTCATTTTTGCATCTTCGCGGATTCTTTTGCCTGAGGCAGACATAGGGGTTATTACAGCAATAACCCTCCCGGCAATGACTGAATTCCCAAAACCGATGTTAATTAGTGTTGTTTTCATCCCTTTTAGATTTCCCTAAACTACATTTCTACAATGTTCACGTATTTTATCAATATGATTTTTTACGTCAACTACAATATGTGATACTTTGGAACAATTCGACTTTGAGGATATTGTATTTATCTCACGGAACATCTCTTGTGCTAAAAAATCCAGCCTTTTCCCAATCTGACTCTTTTCATTTAAGATTGATTTAAATTTTTTCAGATGATCTATTAAGCGTACAATCTCCTCATTGATATCCATCCTGTCAGCCAGAATTGCCACTTCAGCATATAATCTTGCATCATCAACATTTATATCATGAAATGAATCTATCCTTTTTCTTAACTTATGATAAACACCCTTTGAAATATCCTTTGAAAAATCTTTTATCTCTTTTACTTTAGCAGTTATAATAGAAAGCGAAGAATGCAAGTCCTTTTTTGTTGCATTACCTTCACGAATCTTCATCTGCATTACCTGTTTAATTGCTCTGTTTACTGCAGAAAATATCTCTTTCATAGATTTAGTAGAGACAACTCCCCTTTCTTTCTGTATCAGATTATCCATTTTCAATAACTGATCAAGTGTAACTTGATGATCTAGTTTTAATTCTTCAACAATTCTACTCAATTCATTATAATATTTTGTTATTAAAATATCGTTAATTTTAACGTTTTTATCCCTTTTCCAATCAAACAAATTAATCGTTAGTTCAATTTTGCCCCTTACAAAATATTCCCTTAAAAGAGATGTCATCTTTTCTTCATTTACTCTTAGTATATCAGGCAGATTTGTATATATATCACAATATTTCGAATTGACAGATTTTATTTCAACAGAAAATGAGAACTGATCTGTGCTGCTTTCAATATAGGCGTATCCTGTCATACTTTCCATAAGCTAAATACCTTTACTATTTTATATAATATACTTTCAATGCAAAAGGGATTAAGGGGATAAGTGAAAACTATGAATTCAAGAAGGGGCAAAGGACACTTAGACCAAATACTATCTCAATCGATGTCCTTTACCTGTATCCAGGAATCCTTAAACCATTCAATAACGAATAAAACATTTACATACGATGCACATTAAGATAAACTTAAAATGATCCAATTTCCGATACGCTTTAATATTAAAGTAGATTATTGTAAGTAATAATAATCAATTAAATTATTAAGAGAAATGTGTTAAATGAAAAGCTCAAACCAACATAATATTATTTACGATGCATCTAAACTCTCCTTTTTAACATATACAGGGGCTTCAACAATTTTCTTATAAACAAAATCCTCAGAAATAGAATGCAGTGTTTCAGAATGACCTATAAAGAAAAATCCATCTCTTAACAATGATTTATTAAATCCAGAGATCAATTTTTTTTGATGTTCTTTATCAAAATAAATCATAACATTCCTGCAAAAAATAATATCAATTCTTTGAGGAAATGTATCTTTAAATAAATTTAAACTTGAAAATCTTACAATTTTCTTTATATTATTGTTAATTGTAAAAATTTCAGGATATTCTTTATCCTGAATAAAATATTTCTTTAAGATATTTTCTGGCACCTTCTCAATCCTTCTGCCAGAGTATTCACCTTCTTGCGCAAATTTTAAAACTGATGGAGCGATATCTGTTGCTAATATTTCGATATCCCATCCATTAAAGAGATTAATATTTTCCATAATACATATTGCCAGAGTATATGGCTCCTCTCCTGTTGAACAACCAGCGCTCCAGATCCTCAACCGCTTTTCATTTTTTTTTCTACTAGCAAGAGCAGGAAGACAAAACTGATTTAAAGCGTTAAAATGCCTTTCATTCCTAAAGAAATATGTCTCATTTGTTGAAACAACATCTAATAAATTCTCTAACTCATTTGTCTTATTCGACATATTGTTAATATAATCATAATACTCTGTAAATGTTTTTAAATTCAGTACTTTTAATCTCTTTCTCAACCTGTTTGAAACAAGTGTAATTTTTGTAGGTTTTAAAAATATCCCACTCTCTTTATAAATTAAATCTGCAAATTTTTTAAACTCTGTTTCAGTCAATCTATCAATTTTTAACATATTTTCCATTATTCTAATCCAAAAATATTCAATCTTATTTATATACAAATAACTCTGTAATTATTAGGTAAAATATCTTTATTAAGGATCAATAATAAATTATACTATATCGTTTCATTCAAGTCAAGTACAAGTTTTACCTCTACTACAGGTATACCAGAACATCTGGATATTATATCAATAGTATATCCATCATCATACAAATCATTAATTAAAGAATATTTATCTGTAGATGCTATGAATAATTTGAATATATCTTCCTCACTTAAATTTGAATTATTAGCCAATTCAGTATACAAAATCTTTGCTTGGTCAAAAGACCCATTTGCCTGATTTACAACAATATCACTATCACTCGGACTTGTTATATCTTCATTATTTTCATTTAACTCTTTTAATGAATCATTGACATTATCATCTATAAAATCGGAATGATGCGAGGAATCTGGAATATCTTGCTTCTTAATATTCGATTTATGATTAAATTTAACGGATTCTTTTAATCTTAAAAAATAATTAGTCATATTTTTTTTAATAATTCTATTTGTATTATGTTGAAATTGAGCTTTTCCTGAGTTTTCATTTAGAATTGCGTCATCATTCATACTATCAAAATCGATACTTCTCATAATATTACTATTAAAATCAACAGTTCCTTCTTCTAATGCATTTTTGTCGATTGTTGCAGTAGAATCAACAAAACCACTCAGTTCATCAAATTCGTTAATATTCAAATCGATTGGCTTTATCCTACCAGCCTCAATTAGCAATTTTTTCATAATCGATATACGATTTTCAAGAATTGTAATATTCCTTTCAGCAGTTGAATCGAATTCCCTGATCACCTCATCCATTATCTTCAATAATTTCTTTTCCTGATATGTATGAACTGAACGTTCCAGTCTTAAACGCATAATTAGATAAAAAATAGTTGCCAGCACAATATTCACGACTATGAGCAATAATAAATCCATTAATCCTCCTACTTCTTAATATCTATTATATTCCCTATCTTCTCATCTTTTAGTATGCTTTTCCCCTCTATATCCCTTTTGGCTTCGTTATCCCTACCTCCACGATGTTTACCTCTTTTTTTTCGGTTCTCTTCTCTTTTGATAGCGGTTTTTTCAAGTTCTCTGTTCTCTTTAAGTCTAGAACTCACCAGTTTTGATTTCTCACTTGACTCTTCCTCTCTTGCTTGTCGTTGTCCAATCTGTGCCAGAGCTCTTGTTTCCTCATCTTTTGCAACATCAGGAATCTTTGCAATATTTGTCTGAAAATCAATAGGTTTAACAGACATATCATTATCCTAAAATAAAATTATCTTGATCTTGACATAGACAGCATCCTTTTCTGCTTTTCATCCATGACCGGTGGTTCATACTCTGAAAGTCTAATCCCACTATCCTCCATAGTAAACTTGATATAGTTATAAGGATCTTTCACTGAAAATTTCTCATCTTTCATAAAAATATCAACACCAGGATATACTGATTTTTCAACGCAGACCTTCCCATTCTGACCTAACATACTTATGTATGCTCGTAATTCATCTAACTCAAGAACTATCTCATTTAATCTTCCAGTTAATTTCTGTTTCTGGTTCAATAGTTTTTTTGAAAGTTCCTCCTTATCTGGAGGAAGATATCCTCCCGAATTCTTTTTTTGAACAACTAAAGTATTCATATCCAGTTTTAATTTTTTCAATTCCTCATTGATCTCTTTGCTAATCCTTCTAAGCTCTGACATCTGCTGAAGTACCTTAGGATTTATCCCAACACTCACCTCTGTTTTTGTAAATGAATCAGCTCCTAGATATCTTGCATTTACCTCTTTACCAGCTCTGATTACTCCGCCAACAATTTTAGCTCTTTTACCAAAACAGAGGATCCTTTCTCCAGCATCAATATTGGAATGGATTATACCTTCAGAAACAATAATATCCTTCTCAGCAATAATATTTGCTGTCTGAATATATTTTGCATAAACACAACCTCCAGTTGATTCAATCCTAGCCTTTTCTCTGCCAACAATGCCCTGTCGCACAATTATATCACCTTCTGCTTCAATAAATGCCTTCTGCACAGTCCCCTTAATCTCCACATTTCCTGCAGCCTTAACAATAAAATTGTCCTGCACACTGCCAGAAACAATCACAGATCCCAAAAATACGATATTGCCGGTTTCAAGTGAGACATCTCCTTTAACAGAATAAACAGGTTCAACACTTATTTTATCAAACTGAAAGACTACCTGCCCATTAATCTCAGCAGTCAATTCTAAGCCATCCTCTGTGAGTATTGTGCCCTTTCCATGTTTCATTACAATATCTTTACCTGATCTAGCCGGAATTACTCTATTAGTAACTGTTTTTCCTGATATACCCTCCTCAGCCGGAACTTTTACAGCAAGTAATTGCCCAACCACAACATTTTCTAGAAGATCAAGATTTCTGAAATCTACCTGTCCCCTCTCATCCTCTTCAAAGGCTACGTGTGATTTAAAGACCCTAACCTTATAATCGATATATGCATCATTTCCATGTTTCGGAGGTATACCTTCAGCTGCAAGGAGGGATTTATTATAATCCATTTTCTCAAGATATTCAGATATTCTCTCTTCATTAATTCCTGCGACAACACTTGCAGGCGTTAATGAATCTATAACATCATCTAATTCCATATGTCTTCCGGAATATCTGGGAGGAGCAAAGTGTACATAAGCCTTCATTTCATCTTCACTAACTTCAACAGTCAATGTTCCATCATATTCAAGATTCGGGGTCCAATCTCCAATCTTGATAGGTTTTAAGGAGGGATTCTTTAATTTCTTTTCTATTTTCTTTCTGTCAGCATCACCAATTCTTAGTTGATTTAACTGACTCAATACTTCTTCAAGCGTTACCCTTTCCCCCCTGCCTCGCGGGGGAGTAACGGTTAACCATATACCCGACTTTGTTACCCTGATCCTGCATTCTCCATCAATATCCTTTTCGATCTGCTTTAATTCAATTTCATCTAATTCTGGTTCTTTTGTCAGCTTTCTTTCTATTTCATGAATATCTTCATATTCATCTTCTATCTTTATAGGTTGAATTTGAACTCTGTAGGGTTTTCGCCCAAAACCGAAGAATCCTTTTACACCTTTTTCAATAATATCATAATCTAATTGTGAAACATCAATATTTAAATCTTCTGATGCAAGCATTAAGGCCTGTTTAACTGAATCAGCATATACAATTACTCCATCATCCGAAATCTCGTCATCATCCTGAATACTTTGCAGCATCTGTTTTAAATCTGTCATTTTACTAACCAACAATATTTGACTTTATCCTGCCAAGTCTTCCTCTTAACCTCATAATAGCCTTTGTATGAAGTTGAGATATTCTGCTCTCAGTAACCTCTAAAATTTCTCCAATCTCCTTAAGTGTCAGGTCTTCATAATAATATAGCACAACAACCTTTTTTTCCTTTTCGGGAAGTTTTTTTATTGCTTCTACTATATAATCACATATCTCCTCTTTTTCAATTAAAACATCCGGCATCATTTCCTCTGGTGCCTCCAATGTCTCTAGTATTGACAACTCATCACTATCTTCCCCCATATAGCATATGTCATTCAACGATAATAAAGATGTCCCGCTTAATTTATGTAAAAGAGATTGAAACTCCTCATTTGAAACTCCAAGTTCCTGGGCAATTTCCTCATCCTCAACAGTTCGTCCATATTTATTCTCTAAATCTGATATAGCCTGTTCTACCTGTTTAGCCTTTTGCCTAATAGATCTGGGCACCCAATCTATAGTTCGTAATTCATCAAAAATTGCTCCTCTAATTCTTGTCATTGCATAGGTCTTAAACTTTATGCCCCTATTGGGATCATACTTCTTTATTGCATCTATTAAGCCAAAAATACCGTAGGATACTAGATCTTCATATTCAATATTCTGAGGCATACCCATAGAAACCTTGCCAGCAACATATTTTACAAGAGGAGCATACTTCAGTACAAAGTAATCCCGAATTTCCTGATCATCGGAACTGACAAACCTTTTCCATAGTACTTCCTCATTTATTTCATCAAATTGAATATATTTCTTATTATTCATAAAAACCATTCCCTTAAAACATTTTATTCAGTATCCCTTTTCATCATTGTCCTTACTGCTTGGGCCATTATTTTAGGTTCATATTTTATTTTTTCATTAAATTGTGTCATTATATCCACAGGAATTTTGCCAGAATTACTTTTATCTAAATCAGCGCCTTTAACAGCCGATCCCTTAAATGATGTTAATTCATCATCTATATCTGGAATCTCAATATTTTGAGGTTTTAGATCATTTTCTTCCATAGTAATGCTATCGGATAAACTGTCTGCTTTTTTATCATCCTCAGATGACTCCTCCAACGCAATATCTCTATTTTCTACATCACTATTGGATTGATTTAACAATAAAACATCATAGAATTCAGGAACAT
>JAXHTB010000188.1:0-7518 GCA_034190185.1 Spirochaetota bacterium
GGCGGGATACGTCCTGCTGGCGGAACCAAGAGCGCCGCTGCTGCGCTCGGCGATAATGGCTACGGCAATCTGCATTGCGGTTATCTCAAACCGGATCGTATCGGCCCGTAAGGAAGCTTCGGCCAAAGATAAGGTGGAAGCGGTAAGAAGAAAAAGTCACAATCCTAATAATCCGGTGGCTTGAGGCCACAATACCAAAGTGCCGTCAATACTATGCCGGGACCAAGGTGTAAAGATCTCGTTTGTTGATCTTCAGTAAAAAGGGCCATGACCGGGCCATCGATGCCTGTCATCGGTCTTTGATAGGTCCGCGCACGTGTCACTTGGCCATAGTGCCATACCATCTTTAATCTGAGAGCAGACATTCCGGAATTTTATGTCTGTTATCAAGCCCACACGTTGAAAGCTTACGATTTTTCTGATCTCTATTTGCAATCTTGAACATTTTTGCCTATACGTAGCTCAAGACAGCCTCTTGATCCGTGGCGCATCTTTCTGTTTTATGGGACGACCCTATGTGGGACTTGATTGACAGAATACCCTACCCAATTCTTATTTTTGCAGCGATTTTGATGCTCCTTGCCCCCTTTTACCCAGTACCACACGTTTGGGAAAAACTTATGATGTTGAAAGAGGGTACACTCAAGAAACCCATAGACATCTTTGACCTTGTCTTCCACCTAGCCCCGACGATCCTGCTGCTGGTAAAGCTCTTCAGGAGCGTTTCAAGATGAGAAGAGAACCGAACGATGTGACAAACAAACAAAATCCTTGCTGGGATCGTGAAACGCGCTTTCCAGACTTATGGCCAATCCGTCCCCGTTATGAGGTTCAGAAGCATAATAGAGATTCAAATCCTATGAATACTGGAATAGAGCGCGAATAATGATGAAAGATGTTTTATCAACCATACTATTCCATTAACTAATAGTTCCGAGATGCGCTTCCTTTATGCAGGTTATAGTGTTCGCTCAAAGGCTGCTGATATCCTTCCAAAGCAATACATAGATTCTGACTTGATTTCACGCTTTAATGCACTCGACAACTCAAATAAGGTCAATGTTGACCGTCATATTTTGGGTGTAACATACGAGCTCAAAAAAAATGACATAGAAACCCGCATACAAGCATACTACAATTATAAAGATACACAGATATTCAGCAATTATACATTCTATTATTATAATCCAGAAAGAGGAGATCAGCTTGAACAAAGCGACTCAAGGCATTATACAGGATTGCAGGGATATATAAGAAGAATATTCAAATATAACCAGATGGAATTCAGTACTGAAGGAGGGATCACCCTTCGAAGTGACTTCGTAGACCAGACTCAGGCCAATACAGAAGACAGAACACGATATAATGTAATGAATCATTATAATTTCAATGAAACCGCTTTAGGAGCATATCTGGACGAGCGAATTACAATGTTTAGATGGATAAAGATAATTCTAGGTATTCGGTATGACGTAATATGGTATAATGGAGATGGAGAGCAGGACAAACTTGAATTCGACATCTACACTAACGGTTCTATAACAACTCAGGATAATCCTGTAAATTTCAGCACTTATGCACAAACAGTTTCACCAAAGGCATCTGTCATATTTTCGCCTGTAAAAGAGTTGGATATCTTTCTCAACTATGGCGCTGGCTTTGTTTCATCACAGGCAAGACATATAGCTTGGCAGAATGACAATTCTATTCCAAGAGTAACTGGAGGAGAAATAGGATCACGCGCCAGACTTCTAAAGGGACGACTGAACTGCGCTGCTTCGGCCTGGATTGCAGAAAAGGAATCTGACAGCATCTTTGATAGTGAGTTCGGCACAAGCATCCCGCGCGGTAAAAGCCGCCGCACAGGGGTTGATTTCGAGATCAGGGTATCTCCATGGACATGGCTATATGTCGGGACTGATGTTAATTATGTTAAGGCGCGCTTTGTAAAAGATGATGAACCTATTCCCAACATGAGTGAATGGCTAATGACAAATGTTATTAGCGTAATACATCCTGACGGTTACAAAGGAGCTCTTCGCGGGCGTTATCTTGGCGAACGCAAGCATGATCTCGGCTATAGGTCTAATGAATATTACGTTGTCGATTTGTTGATGGGCT
Source organism: Spirochaetota bacterium (assembly GCA_034190185.1). GTDB lineage: Bacteria > Spirochaetota > UBA4802 > UBA4802 > JAFGDQ01 > JAXHTB01. The sequence continues at coordinate 2,122 of JAXHTB010000188.1, forward strand.
ACGAGTTCAGTTGTTTTTCGATTGCTCTATCAGTAGAAAACATATTCGACACTGTATGGTACGATTCAGTTTTTGCTTATACATCACGTCCCGAAGAAGACGGATCAGAGGTTGAAGGACTTCATGTAACGCCTGGCACTCCAAGGATGTGGAGATTGAGAGTTGGAGCCAAGTTCTAATAATTAAAAACGTGTTTAAATATAATAAGGATCTTAAAAATGAAAAAATTCAGACTCATAAGGGGAAGCTCCCGCATACCGCCTTAGTTCGCTAAGGAAATCGTTAATAAATATTTACCAAATCGCAGCACGGCCAAAACTAATATTTAAGATCTTTAGATGCGGTTATAATTGCCAACTATTTCCGTATCATCTTTAAACAAGAAGACACAAACAATGAAAAACTTAAATCTAAAAATTTTTAGAGAGATAAAATACAATGCCTTTATACAGGATTTATATTAAAAATATTTTAAAGGAGAATAAACATGAAACAATTTAGATTTATCATAATTATTGCGCTTATGCTTATCGCGCCTGGACTTCTGTTCTTTGGATGTGACGACGATGATGATGACAATGATTCCACAGTTGACGGCAAGGGCACAGTAATCTTTAATGCTAACGGCGAGGGCTTTGTTCACGACGGATTTACATCTGAGGATGGATGGAATATCAGTTTTACACATGTATATATTAATATCGAAGGACCAACAGCGTATCAGGTAGCCGAGAGCTCCACAAAGTCAACTCGTCATGCAGGCCATCCTCACGCCAGTATTCCTGAGGGATCTGCGCATGCAGCTCTTACAGGGCAATATTTTTTAGATCTTAAAAAATCTGGGGAAACTCCGGTCTTTGAGGTAGGCAGAGTAATAGATGCGACAATTGGAAACTATAATTATCTGAATTTTAATATTGTACAGACAAACTCAACGGATAACCCAACAGTTATTGCTGAAGATACTGTTACTGTGAGTGATTACGATGGCTATTCAATCGTGCTAATCGGAACAGCGACCTATGGCAATCCCATAACAACAACTGTGGATTTTACAATTAAGTTCGATGAAGAGATGGCATTATATGGATGCGGACCGCTTCTTGATCTTGACGAAGATGGGACCAACGACGGAGTTCTTGCTGACGGAGGTACGGCAGAGACGCAGATGACCTTTCATTTTGATCACATCTTCGGCGACTATGGTGACGATGGTGATGAGCCGGAATCCACAGATCCCGAGGATATAAATTTCTGGGGTATTGGTTTTGATCCATTTGCTGAGCTAATAGATGGAGTTTATGTTGAGGGAGTTTTACAGGAAGGAGATTTTACAGACAATGATATTACTCAAGAAGATATGAAAACCAATATGCTAAATGCAGATTACTTTCAATTTATAGCTACACTAAAAACACTCTGTCATATAGGAGAAGGTCATTGTCATTGTGGAGACGTTGAGGAATAATATTACATAATGAGTCAAATTCTATTTAAGTAATTTATATCTCTCTTCTGCTTAAAAGGCGAAAGACCTTAAAGTCTTTCGCCTTTTTTTTACTACTATATTCTGTATGACAAATGACATTCCTGTAAAAAATCGATTTCCCAAAAATATCAATACATAATCACGATAGTGGGAAATACATTCATCAAACACTGCTTTGGAATCTTGCAAAGTAGGATAAAACAGTAATTAAAAGAGCTAAAAAAGAAAAACCGATTCCCATAAACCACTGCAAAGAGTTGAAACGTTTGTTCATATCTCCAAAGCGGTTATTCATATCTTCAAAGCGTTTGTCAATAGCTTCAAAACGTTTGTCAATAAAATGAATCATATCTTCGAAACGTTTATCAATAAAATGCATCATATCTTCAAAACGTTTATCAACAGCTTCAAAACGTTTATCAACAGCCTCGAAACGTTTATCAACAGCTTCAAAACGTTTATCTATTTGAGCAAATCCTGCTCTCATTTCCTGTATCAGAAGGGCAATATCGTGTGATGACGCCTTATTTTCCTCTAAATTTTCAATATTTATCTCAACATCTTCCATTAAATCCATGAATGTATCAACTGCCTGTTCCTCGCTTTCAGACCTTTGCAATTGATGCACCAATGTGACTATTTTATGTCGAAGACGTTCTCTTTTTTGTGAATGCATGCTTTCCATAGTATGTTATAATAATCTAATTCCGGTATACGCGTCAAGATTATTTTATTTAATCCTATCTTTAGTTGTAACATCTTAATTTGAATAATAATCCAATCTGTTTCTTTTTTTATGCCTTTCGTTGATAAATAAGTGGAACCATTCTATAAAATAAAAATATAGAAATATTGACATCAAATATTATCTACCCTGCCTCCCCTTAAAGTACAATGCTGTTCCAACTAACCCCCATAATAAACATGCTGTCATTACTATTTTTTGAAGCAATGATAAACCTGTAACTGCCCCCTGCTGCTTAGGCGATGCTGTCATAGATTCATCCACCTTCAGATTTATCCTCATCCCATGTCCTGTTTTATCCCTAACCTGAATAATCCAAAGACCTGGTTTATCTGGCGCAAAACAGATAATTCCATTCCTATCTGATGTTAATTCATTGCAAAATTCCGTTTCCCCAGGTCTAAAGATCAATGCTCTTGCTTTAATCATCGGATTACCTGAATGGAACATCGCCTTTACACCAACAACTCCATCTTTATAAATCTCATATTTAGTACCATGAGCATATAGAATATAAGGTATAAGTAAAAGAGCTATAATAATGAAAATAAAGCGCTTATTGTTATCAAAAGATGTTAGTTTCATACTAAACCTCAAATTTACATATCTATCTTTCCTAATGAGGATTGATTGCTCCATTCACAATGCCCCTCTCCAAGATGTCCCAATGTCCAGATAGCCTTAACAAGAATATTATATCCATTGGATGATTCCATATCAGTTTGAGAAATATCAACACACCCCTTTTTAGCAAATCTGTTGAAAAAATCAAATCCAACAGAACCGATATTGATATGATCATCTGCTTTTGCTTCGGCATCACCAAAAATATGATCAAAATGAAAGGTCATCTCAACTGTAGTTGACTTGCATGGAAGAAGCAAACCCTTAACCTCATCACCAACGAATCCATCCCTGCCATGGTAATCGATCTCTTCATTAAATTTAATTATAAAATCAACACTTTTATCCTTCTTATAAGCCTTGCCTTTCATTACAATAGAATATCCTTTATATTCCCCAGTTTTAGTTTTTCTTATATTGAATTTAAGTGACTGGTAATTCCCTGCCTTTACATTTTCCACCTTTCCAAGCAGTATAGGAGAAGCATCTTTGCCCCCTTCTGCAAGATCAACCCAATGAGAACCTTTTAGTATTACTTCAGGCATATCGCTTTCAGGGATATACGCCCTGGGATTTCTGATGTTTACAAATAGTTTATCAAATTCTATTCTCCATCCCTGTTTATCTATAAATCCCTTTCTTACAAAATCCTCTCCGTTTGCCGTAAAAAATATTGTGCCGGTTTTGTCTTTCAGAGGTATTTCGGAATTCTCATTCTTCCCGCAGCCTTGAGTGATTATAACAAATGAGAGTAATAATAACGATATTATACACTTTTTCATATTTAATCACCTATAACCTAATTTTTCCTGACAATTATGTTACTTGTTAAAAAAATCTCCCATAATAGTATTGGGAGATTTTCATATATCGTATTCTTAAGTTCCAGTATAAGTTAAGTAGTGTAATTAACTAAAGAGCCTTCTAAATTTAATATAAACCTATCTATCAATTACGCAGTTTTTCGAGCGCTTCCTTTATAGCTTCATCCTCTTTCTGTATCTGTTCTAATGTTTTTGGCTGTACTTCTGGCGGCCTCTCCTCAATACCGTACTTCCACTTTAAAAACTTTTCACCTGTCATTGGGTAAAGGGCATATATCAATAAATCGTAATCATCTTTTGCAAGGTCTCCTATCTTTTTACGCGCTTCCTCAATCTCAGGCTCTAGATAATCAGCAGGACGGCCAGTAATTGGTGTTTCACCACGCTTATATCCCTTTAATATCTTTTTTTGTAATTCACCATCAATTTCTGTTGGAGTCTTGCCGTAAAGTCCGTAAACTAGGTCTTTCACCTGACTTGTTACAATCTTGTATTTCCCCATAAGAACATTCAGCACAGCCTGAGCTCCGACAATTTGTGAAGTGGGTGTTACCAACGGTGGTGTGCCAAGTTCTTTTCGTGTAATTGGCACCTCAGCATAAACCTCATTTAATCTATCAAGAGCATTAGATTCTTTTAGCTGACTTATTAAGTTAGAAATCATACCACCTGGTACCTGATGCGCTAAGACAGCAGTATCAATCACTGCCATCTTATTAGTTGCTAGGTAATCTCTATATTTTGGTGCAATTGTTTCTAAATGTTTCCCAAGTTCAAGCAATTTTGTAAAATCTAATTTAGTATCGCGTTTTGTGCCTATAAGAGAAGCAATAATAGGCTCTGCTGCCGGCATAGATGTTCTTAAAGCAAATGGGGCTAGACAGGTATCCACAATATCAACACCAGCCTCTATTGCTTTTAGATAAGTCATTGATGCCATACCACTAGTATAGTGAGTATGCAAATGGATTGGGATCTTAACATTCTTCTTTAATTCTGAAAAGAGCAGATATGCATCATAAGGAGCAATTATACCTGCCATATCTTTGATACAGAGTGTATCTGCTCCCATGGCTTCTATCTCTTTTGCTTTTTTCAGGTAGTAGTCAAGATTAAACACATCCCCGCCCATACGCCTTTCTGTTAACGAATAACAAATAACTCCCTGGAAATGCTTGCCATTAGCTTTGATTCTTTCAACACAAGTTTCAAAATTCCTGTAATCGTTTAACGCATCAAAAACTCTGAATATATCGATGCCAACTTCACAGCTTTTATCCACAAATAATTTTGCAACATCATCTGCATAATTTCTGTAACCAATTAGATTCTGCCCTCTAAGAAGCATAGTAAATGGTGTCTTCTTAATATACTTTTTAAGTGTACGAACACGTTCAAAAGGATCTTCCCCAAGAAAGCGGTGCATTGAATCGAATGTTGCGCCTCCCCAGACCTCCATTGCCCAGAATCCAACATCGTCCATCTGCTCTGCAATGGGCAGCATATCCTCAGTCCTCATCCTAGTAGCAAGATTAGACTGATGACCATCTCGAAAGGTGTTATCCTGTATTTTTAAAGGTGAACCAACCTCGTTCTCGCTCATATTAATTACCTTCCTAATAAGAATATATTTACATTTGTAAACAAAAAATAATTTGAATTAATAAATTGTCAAGTTAAAGATTAAATATTGTAAAAAATCGTTATAACCTTTC
>JAXHTB010000189.1:0-7471 GCA_034190185.1 Spirochaetota bacterium
ATCTATCCCGCCGATTTGAGGAAGATTGAGAACCACAATAGCCAGTATAATACATCCGCCCATAGCAATTATAAACTGGAAAAAGTCAGTAATTACAATACCCCATAAACCTGAAACTGCGGAATAGATACCCACAATAAGCATGCAGGATATTATAGAGTATATGACAATATCTTCTCTTATTCCGAACACTATTTTAAGTATCTCTGCAAGGGCGACATTAACCCATCCCATGATAATACAGTTCATAAATAGCCCAAGATAAAGAGCCTTAAATCCCCTTAAAAAGGCGGCAGGCTTTCCAGAATATCTTAGCTCTATAAATTCGACATCAGTTAAGATACCAGCGCGTCTCCAGAGTTTTGCAAAGAAGAATACCGTAAGGATACCTCCAGCAACCATATTCCACCAGAGCCAATTCCCAGATATCCCTTTTGCTGCTACAAGTTCTGTTACTGCAAGCGGGGTATCCGCAGCAAATGTTGTGGCAACCATTGTGGTTCCAGCGATCCACCAGGGAAGTTTTCTTCCAGAAAGGAAAAACTCCTCTGAGCTTCTGCCGGATCTTTTTGAATAAAAAACACCTATTAGAATGCTTATAATAAAATAGATTATTATGATAATAATATCAGCAGAATGCATCATAAATTATGCCTTGTATTCATTTTCCTATCCTCTTTTATAATACAGATCAACATCAAAACCTCCCAGATCAGAACTGAAAGAAACATTTATATTTTCATAAAGCGTCTTTAACTGAATAGGATCATCATTAAAATCAGGAGGTGAAAGAATAATACTATGATTTATAAATTGAAGCTGGTTCACAAAAGAGCTTGTAATAAGATTCGCAACCTCACCTGCTACATCTGCCTGATACTTTCGTAAAGAACGGGACTCAACCCCAGGAACTAACTTCTTTATGAAAGAATTAAGCGTTTGATTCGGCAAGCGGATTATTAGTTCACCACATAAAGTGCCGTCTAATTCTATTGAAACATTATGAAATTTATTTCTTGCCTGAATTTCATAGACCTCTGCAATAGAGGGATCATTAAAAAAAGATTTAAAGATATGATCTACAGATCTAACTATACATTTATAATATCTATCATAAGTGGTCATTTTCTCCTCAGCATTATCAGATTTCTGAAAAAAATAAATTAACCATTACTGATTAAGCCAGTTGAATAAAAGGATAAGAATACAGCAAAAAAAAGACCCACCAAAGATGTGCCATACTATCCTTAAATTCCGTTGTTCTAATTTGTTTAGAGTCTCTTGTTTCGTATTTATTTCTTAAATATATCAACAACCTGGGAATTATATAGAACTGCTTTTAGTTAACCTATCTTTATAAGATTTGAGCTACACAACAATATGGTCAATGATTTAAATCATATATGTATTTAATTCCCTTCATTGTTAGAAAAGGATCAATGACATTCTTCCTTTTAAGATTCTTACCTATAACCTCAGAAAATCCTCCCGTAAGCAAAAGAAGGAATTCCTTGTTATATTGTTTCTCTATCCTGTCAATTACACCTTCAACCATAGAAAGCCAACCATAGAAAAAACCAGATTTAATTGCATCAATTGTATTATGCGCAACCAGGCTGTCTGGCCTCTCAAAATCCACTCTTGGAAGCTGTGAAGCCTTATCAGCTAAAGCATCTATTGTAATCCCTATCCCAGGTGCAATAAGCCCACCATCAAAGACCCCATCTCCATGCAAAACGCAAAAAGTACATGCTGTGCCGATATCTACTATAATACAATCCTTTTTATATTCATTTAATGCAGCAACTGCATTTACCAATCTATCCACACCTAGTTCTTCATAATTATCATAATGAATGATTAATCCAAGTTTTACTTTTGCGTTTATTTCTAGAGGCAAAAGATCATAGAAGGTAATCGCTATATCAGAATACTTGCTATTCACCTCAGGAACTACACTGGATAAGGCAATTCCCTCAATCAAAATTTCCTTTTTAACATCATTTTCAAAGGATGCAATAAAACTGCTTATTGTAGAATAAAGACTCTCCAGAGTGACATCTTTTTCAGTTCTAAATCTGAAGGATCTTTCTGGCGAGACACCTTCTTTTGAGTAGATGCCCATAATGGTGTTCGAATTCCCAATATCAAATCCTAAAATAAATGCCATGAATATCTAATTTTACATCTGGAGTTAATTTTAAAAAAAGGAATTAAAATATAAAAAATAATAAAGAAATCAATTAAATTCAAATATATCTTAATATACATTTTTCACAATATCTTATTCATATTATAAAAAACGTCAAGATAAAATCCGAAAAATCAATAGATATCCTCGAAGCACCAAAAATATTAAAGTACAAATGTGACTGCTCAGCTAAATTTAAAACTTAAAAAAAAGGTGTAATTAAAGAAGATATGGGGATTATAGAGATATGGAGATAATAAAAAGTGTTTTAAAATTTCCTCAATCTCTTCCATTTCCTTATTTCCTTATCTTACACTTTTATAAAAATTCAAAATATTCGAGCAGTTAAGAGATAAAGAGATAGCTGAGTAGTTACGTATAAATTAAATATTATATCTTGACTTTTTAACACAATCTATCTATTTTTAATTTTCTTCATTATTAAATTGATACCATAAAATATGGTAAGCTCAAACTATTTTCAAAACACTCATTAAATAATAACACAGCTTGTTTTGTAATTCTTGCGAAAGTGGGAATCCATATGCAAGCATAAATTAAGATAGATCCCTGCTTTTGCAGGAATAAACATGCATGAAGCGCGGACTGAGGTCTGCTGTGACTGCAAATGTAGCCGCAGGCTTCAGCCTGCGCTCGTTCGAAAGTTGCAAAACTGTCGCTGATAGATCAGCCAGCAAAAATGAGATAAACAATTGCCAATTTTGTCTGTAGATTGTGAAGATGCTGCGTTTGCAGGACAGAGTCTACATTTCGAAGAGTCATTCCAGTGGAACTTTCTGAAATCAGTTTGAGCTTTCAATGCTATCATTAAGATTCTAATAATATCAGCTTTAGTGATATTCAAATATAAAGGGAGGTTTCAAAAATGATTACTAAATTTAATCATATCGGTATTGCTGTAAAAGATGTTGATGAGTCTGTTAAATTCTTTCAGGAGAAATTAGGTGCTAAGCTGGATCAGAAGAAGGATATTCCTGAGATGAAACAGATATCTGCAATGATGACATTAGGAAATGTTACATTAGAGATCATGCAGGGAACAACTGAAGATGCTGTTGTATCAAAATATGTAGCAAATAAGGGAGAAGGGATACATCATATATCAGTATTAGTAGATGATTGGGACAAAGAAATTGATGAAATGGAGAAAAAAGGGTTAACAATTATTAGCAAAAATCCAGAAACTAAGTTTGGTTTTGTGCATCCTAAAAGCTGTAAAGGCATATTGCTTGAAGTAACTCAATAAAGCAATTTGTCCTTTTGCAAGTTCTGAATTGAACTTGCTTAATATTTCGGCTTAATGATTAAGCATTTTTTATACTGCATAATAGTCATTATGCATCCTGCTTAATTTCAGCAGAATCAAATTTACAGTGGATAGAACGAATAACTTTGATATTCAAAAACTGTAGAATTCCTATTTCTAAAAACAATAGGAATTCTACATCCATTTTCAGCGGCTATCGATAACAGAGGGAAATCAGTCAATATAACAATAATCGAAGAGACGCCGGCAGTTCATCCGGCCACTTCGCCATGATCCACTCGATTGATTGTTGAAGAAAAGGAAAAAATCTAATAAATATGAAAAGATTTGCCTGTATTATACTAATAATCTCCTTTTCTATAATTGCGTGCAAAACTAAATACGGCATAGAAAGAGAGATAAAGCCACTCAATAAATATGAAGCAGATATAATAAATATAAGATGCTCCACTATGAGTAGCGCAAATTTTGATGCAGTTAGCGAGCCGATAAACAATTCGCATTGGGAAGATCTACTGGATATTAAAATGTTCCAAAAAAATGGAGGTAAAATATCAAGAAGAAGAATACCCAAAATGACATTCTTCCATATAGGAATATTTAATAAAGGAAACAAATATATAGTATTAGATAAGATCAAATTACATTATGATAATAAAGCTTGGAGCCCCTTATCAATCAAAGAAGTAAAAAAAAGATGCAAGTCCCCTATGTTTTCCCTCTTTAACTTTAAAAGGATATTATCAAGCAGAAGGCTTTTAAGCAACAATATGTGCTTAAAAGAGATAGATTATGAATTGAATACAATCGATTATAAATTTAAATATATCGTCCCTGGTGATAGAATTATTAAAATATATGCATTTGAATGGATTCCAATTGAAATAAGGACATTCATTCTCACAATTGTAATCAAGTCTCAAAATATGAAAAAAAGGATTGATTTCAATTTTAAAAGATATGAATATAGAACTAGAGGCAAATACTTTCTGAAACCTGAAGAAAAATATGATCTGGAGTTAGAGTATGGGGATTAACCAGAAGGAAATTATACGAGTTGCTGAACTTGCCAGGCTTGAGCTCACGGAGGATGAAAAAACCGAATTCTCTAAACAGCTTTCCGACATCATAAACTATGTTAATAAAGTAAATGAACTGGATACCGAGAATATAAAACCAACTGATCATATTATAGACCTAAAGAACGTATTCAGAAAGGATGAAGTAAAAGATTCTATCGATGTTTCGGAAGCAGAAAGAATGGCGCCTCGTTTTAAGGACGGGCATATAGTAACTCCAATTATTGTAGAGTGACGGATATGCAAAGGCTCTTTATTGCCCTTCCTGTAAAAAAAGAGGTTATCTTATTATTAAAACCTGCCTCGGATTTTCTAAGAAAATACAATTCAATTTTAAAGGTCGTATCACAGGACAATTTACATATAACTATGCAATTCCTTGGTGAATGTGAAGATAAATTAGCAGAAAGGATTATAAGCAACTTCAACAGCATCAATATTCAAAGGGATGAAATCCCCTTTACAGTCACGGGTATCGGCGTTTTTCCGGACGCCCAAAGAGCTTCAGTTATCTGGATCGGATTACAAACAGATGAAAGGATCATTGAACCTATTCTTAACAGTATATACGAATTCACATCACAGTTCGGATTCAAGAAAGAAAAAAGGAAATTCATCCCGCACCTTACCCTCGCCAGGGTCAAAAGGGGCAAAAAAATAGATAAAAACCTCCTTGAGTTTATTGAGAATAATAAGAATAAACGCTTCGGGGAATCATCCTTTAATAAACTTGTTCTCTTCTCCTCAAAGCTTACCCCTAAGGGCCCTATCTACACTGAACTAAAATCTATAGATTTTGTTTAATTAAATATGATTTGAAAGATTGCTGTTATGACTGACAACGACGCTCTTCAAATCTCCTGTTAGACGACATTGCCATATTCTATCATTCAAGTCTCTCAATATAAATTGAAATATCATTGACTTGACCAAATGTAGTTTTAATTTCTTTATTATTATTTATACTTTCAATTATCTGACTCTCGTTTAAAATAAGATTTCCAATTGTATCTATTTCGTATTCATCATAATCATAAACAGTTATACTAATATAATCATTTTTCCCAAAAATAATATTTGTTGAAATTACTTCATCTAGAATTTCGTATTTTTCATTATAAGTTTTGGATCTAATGGAATCAGATAAAGATGTTTTTATCGTAACATAAACATCTGGGCCAGACATTGCATCCCAATTTCTTCCGTTTGATTTTTTTCGATTTATCTTAAGATCTTTTATCACAATTTTATATGTTCCAGCTAAATTCTTTATTTTTTTATTAATTTTTGTATTGTATTTCTCAAACAATTCCTCGTTTGAAAGTATATTTACTAAACTAACTGCTTTTATTTCACCAGACTCTAACTTGACTATACGGCCATTAATTGTAAAATATAATTCATTAGTATCTGTTTTGTTCAAAGATATAGTCCCTACTAAAACTAAATCAGTACCTAACAATTTGCCTAGTTTTTTTGAATCTAAATTGTTAACCAATCCACTTTGATTAAATTTATATTCCTTTAAGATACTATCAATTCTTTGTCGCTCTAATAATATAAATATATTGGGATCAAAAATTTTTAACTGAATACTATTTGATATGAAATCACCTAAACGAGATTGATTGCCATTTTCGTTTACAAAAGTAAGCAATGCTAATTTTTCCTTTGCTAAAGTGTTATTTGATAAATATGATTTTTTTAGATAATCTGTAAATATTTTTATTCCTTGTATATAATTGTATTTAATTGATGCCTTGTTTATATTTTTATTAAAGCTGCATTGAAATGTGTTGGTTATGAGAATTAAAACTATAACAATTTTTATTTTCATAAAAAATACTCCTCTAAAAAGAATATGGCAATGTCGTATAACGATATTATGAGAAACAATATATCATAAATGCTTGTTGCAATTGATACAAAAGAGGTTATATTTGTTAATAGCTTTCTGGAAATTTAAAGAGATGGTCGCCGTCGAACCTGGGGCAATTGAATGACCCAGTTATAACTACCCGCGACCATCCTTCGTATCAATTTTTTGGGAATATCTATTAGTAATAGATATCATACCCGATTAGACGTATGATACAAAATATCAATTCATGATTTTTTTGAAAACAATTTTTTTAAATTTAAAGGGGGAAATATAAATTTTCTTGGAATTGATCTTCATTCAAACAATTTCACATGCTGTTTCATTTATGAGGATGGATCTAAAAAGAAATATACTTTTAATCTCGATCTGGATTCATTGAAAAATTTTTATACATTGCTTGATGAGAACATGCATGCAATGATAGAAGCATCAACAAATACTTTCAAGTTTGTAGAACTCATAAGAGATAGGGTAAGAGAGGTATTCATAGCTAATATACATGAACTTCGACTGATATCAATGGTAAACAAGAAGACAGATAGAATCGACGCAGAGAAGTTAGCAATATTATTGAAAATGCAGCTTGTTACTGGAAAAGAATTGATAAAACCTGTATATATACCTAAAAAGAGAATACAGGATTTACGTTCTCTCTTTACTTCTTATATACTTAAGATGGTAATTAACTATGATTTTATACCGCAAATGAACGCAGATTTAAAAGGATTGTTAAGCTCAAACTGTTTTCAGAAATTAAATAGTATGTTTTTAGCCACGGATTAACACGGATGAAACAGAGCTATTGCCAAAAGTTGTGGATTGATAGACAAATAAGATTATCCTCCAGTATGAATAGATATATAAAATAATCAATATTTAGGAGGATAGTTTTATGATTGAGGTCAAGAGGAACAAAGGAATATTCTCAGATGGAGGTACTAACTGGTCTATTTTAGAAGAAGTTCTTAGAGACGGAGCCAGAAAGATGCTCCAGGCAGCAATAGAGCAAGAGGTTGCCAGTTTTATAGAAG